>JACQTL010000242.1 GCA_016210805.1 Actinomycetota bacterium
ACCCCGTGCAGGCCCCCGGAGATCGCGTAGCCCCGGCCCCCGAACTTCCCCCCGGCGTTCAGCGTGGTGAGGACGACCTCCACGGCCGGGCGGCGGTCCTTCGACCTCGGGATCGGCTTCACGGGGATGCCCCGGCCGTTGTCGGTCACGGTGACGGCGCCGTCCCGGTGGAGCCGGACCTGGATCCGGTCGGAGTACCCGGCCATGGCCTCGTCGATCGAGTTGTCGACGACCTCGTAGACCAGGTGGTGGAGGCCTCGGAGCCCCGTGGTCCCGATGTACATCCCCGGGCGCAACCGGACGTGCTCCACGCCCTCCAGGACCGTGATGTCCGCGGACGTGTACGTCCCCGGATCCTTGCTCACCGCCACGTGACCTCCGTCATTTCCCCGCCGCGCGCAGGCGACACGGACGTGTCTCGGGGGCTCTCCGCGCGGGGTCCGAACTGCCCGCCAAGTATACCATGCGAACCCCCTTCCCGATCGACCCGAACCGGCCCCGAAAGCGTTGCGCTACAACGGTTTCGAGGACTCCCTCGCCCCCTTTAGGCCCACCACGACCTGGACCCTGAGGACGACCTCCCGGCCGAGCCGGGCATTGGCCTTCCGGCGGATCTCCTCGGCCAGGAATCCGACCTGCGCGCCCCACGGGCCGGAGTCCGCCCGGACCACCAGGGTGCCTCCCTCGAGGCGCGCCGGGACGCTCACGGCGGCCAGCCGGTCCCCCACCACCTGGGGCCACTCCCGGAGCAGCCGCCCCGCCGGGACGCCCCGGGCGAACTCCCGCCGCTCGAGGAGCCCTTCGACGATGTCGCCCACCGCGAAGATCTCCTTCGAGCGCTCCTCCTTCCGCCGCGAGAACCCCTTACTGGACGGCACGCCGGCCCTCTCCCCCCGCTCGGGGGGTGACCACGCCCCCCCTGACGTCCCACACGGCCGCGGCCGAGGCGGGGACCTGGCCCTCGTCGGCCACCGACACCACGACCTGCCCCCGCCCGGCCAGCCGCCCCTCCAGCCGGTGCCGGCGCTCCGGGTCGAGGGCCGAGAAGGGGTCGTCCAGGAACGTGACCGGAGGCTCCCCGAGCGCCTCGGCCACGGCGGAGGAGAGCCCCAGGCGGAGGGCGATCGCCGCGGCCCACGACTCCCCGTGGGACGCGAAGGCCCGCACGGTGAGGTCCCTCAACGAGAGCTCCAGCTCGTCGCGATGGGGCCCCACCAGGGTCGAGCGGCGGACCAGCTCGTCGCCCCGACGCTCGGCCAGGCGGCCCCGGAAGGCCTCCTCGACCCGACCGGGCTCCAGGCCATCCGGCGCCGACGGATCCACGGGCACCGAGGGGCGGTAGGAGACCCGGAGCTCGTGCCGGGTGAGGGCCAGGAACTCCTCCGCGGCCGGCGGGCGGATCCGGGCCACGGCCTCGGCCCGGGCCCTGGTCAGGGCGGACCCCGTCTCCACCAGCTCGGCGTCCCAGGCCTCGATGGCCGCGGGGGCCTGCCCCGGCGCCCCCTCCCAGTCCCGGAGGAGCCGGTTGCGCTGGCGGAGGGCCTTCTCGTACGCGCGGGGGAGCGTGTCCCTGGCCGGCCACAGCGCGGCGACGGCCTCGTCCACGAACCGGCGCCGGCGGTCCGGGTCCCCCTGGCCGATGGCCAGGTCGTCGGGGCCGGCGAACACGCCCCTCACCCGGCCGCGGAGGTCCCGCTTGCGCCGGACCGGGGACCGGTTCACCTGGACCCGGTTGGCCCCCGCGGCCCTGACCTCCACCTCGACCAGCACCCTGCCCCCCATGGTCTCAACCTCCCCCCGCACGTAGCCCGACTGGGCGCCGTGGCGCACGAGGGGGAGGTCCGACCCGACCCGCGGGGAGGCCAGGTCGAGCAGGTAGTGCATGCCCTCGAGGAGGTTCGTCTTCCCCTCCCCGTTGGGGCCCACGGCCACGACGACCCCGTCGGGCACATCGAGCCGCGTCTCCCGGTGATTCCGGAAGTCCCGGAGCTCGACCCAGGACAGTCGCACCGCGCGGCTCGCGTCCTCCCGCCGATCCGGTCCCGGCCGGCCCGAGCCCGCCCCGGCCGCCGGCCTCAGCTCACCGGGGCCGGCAGGCGGACCGGCATCACCAGGTACGTGAACTCGCGTCCCTCGCCCCTGACGATCCCCGGCTTCAGCCCGTCGCGGACCTCGAGGTGCACGGTCTCCCCCACAGCCGCTTGGAGCCCGTCGGCGAGGTAGCCGGGGTTGAAGGCCACCGTGAGGTCCTCGCCCTCGTACCGGGCCTCGACCGTCTCCACGGCCTCGCCCAGGTCGGGGGAGGACGAGGTGAGCCGGACCCCCAGCGCGTTGAACGACATGCGCACCGGGGCGCTGTCCCTGGCCATCAGCCCGACCCTCCGCACGGCCTCCAGGAGGCCCTGCCGGGAGGCCTCCAGGCGGCTCTCGTAGCCCTCCGGGAGCAGTTGGCGGTAGTTCGGGAACTCGCCCTCGATCAGCCGCGACGTCATCGTGAGCCGGCCGACCCGGAACGTGACCTGGCTCTGGTCCACGAACATCTCGACCTGGCCCTTCTCCTCGCCGGCCGCCCCCCGGCCGGCCTCGGACAGGGCGCGCTCGGGGACGATGGCCTTGGCCTCCCCCTCGGCCGTGGCCGTGATCTCGCGGACCGCGAGGCGATAGGAGTCCGTGGCCACCAGCGTGATGCCCTCCCGGCTGACCTCTACCAGGACCCCGGTAAGGATGGGCCGGGCCTCGTCCTTGGACGCCGCCCGGGCCACCTGGCCCACGGCCTCCGCAAAACGGGGCGCGTCCACGACGACCCGGGTCCCCCCCGGGGGCTGGAGCGCCGGGAAGTCCTCGGCCGGGAGGAGCCGGACCGTGCCCTCGTAGGCTCCGCACCGGATCCGGGCCTGGCCCTGGTCAGACTCGAAGTCGACCGGAGCCGACGCCAGGCTCTTCACCATGTCGGCCAGGAGCCGGGCCGGGACCAGGGCCAGGCCGGCCTCCTGGGGGGTCACGGCGAGCGAGAGCCGGGCCGAGACCTCCAGGTCGGTGGTGGTGAGGGTCAGTGTCCCGCCCTCCTCCGCCTCCATCAGCACGCCGGTCAGCGCCGGGATCCCCGGGCGGTTGGACACCCCTCGCTGCACGGTCTGGAGCGCCTCGGACAGGTCGTCACGGTCGCACCGGAACTTCATCGGTCCACCCCCTCGCACTTCTGCTGTTCATGGATATATCCGATCAGTGGTAGTAGTCCTTGGGGAAAACTGGATAAGCGTCCATCCCGCGAGCGTAGCGGCCACCTCTGACAGTGGACGGGCTGTGGACGGTGGAGGACCGCCGCCCCCCGGGCCCACCGTTCCCCCCGATTGCCCACAGGCGTTCCCCATCTCATCCCCCACGGCTCCGGGCCCTGATCCGCCGGGTGAGCTCCTGGACCTGGAGGTAGGTGCTCCCCCTGGCCCGCATGAGCTGCTCCACCTTGCTGATGGCGTGGATCACCGTCGTGTGGTCGCGTCCCCCGAACAGCTCCCCGATCCGAACGAGGGACAGGCCGTTCTGCTCGCGGACCAGGTACATCGCGATGTGGCGGGCCGTGGTGAGCGGCCGGGACCGGCTCTTGCCCACGAGGTCGGCCCGGGACAGGCTGAAGTGGGCGGCGGTCTCGTCCATGATGACCTCGGGGGGCACGTCGCTCTCGGACTGGGGGAGGAGGTCCACCAGGGCCCGGCCGGCGAGCTCGGTGTCCACGGGCTTGCCAGAGAACGAGGCGAAGGCCGCCACGCGGAGGAGGGCGCCCTCGAGCTCCCGGATGTTCTGGTCGAACTTCGAGGCGATCAGCTCCAGCACGTCCTCGGGGACCTCGATCCCGTCCCTGGCCGCCTTGACCTGGAGGATGGCGATCCTGGTCTCCAGGTCGGGGGGCTGGACGTCGACGCACAGGCCCAGGCGGAAGCGGCTGCGGAGGCGCTCCTCCATCCCGGACAGCTCGTGGGGCGGCCGGTCCGAGGCGATCACGATCTGTCGCTCCTTGGCCTGCAGGGCGTTGAACGTGTGGAAGAACTCCGTCTGGGTCTCCTCCCGGCGGGCCAGGAACTGGATGTCGTCCACGAGGAGGACGTCGATGTCCCGGTACCGGGCGGCGAACTGGTAGCCCTGCCGTTCCCGGACGGCCTGGATGAACTCGGCCATGAACGTCTCCGAGGTGACGTACTTCACCCGGAGGACCGGGGCCAGGCGGGTCATATGGACGGCGATCGCGTAGAGCAGGTGCGTCGGGCCGAGCCCCACGCCGCCGGAGATGAACAGCGGGTTGTACGCCCTGGAAGGGGGCGCCTCGGCCACGGCCATGGCGGCCGCGTGGGCGAAGCGGTTGCTGGGCCCGGGGACGAAGGTGTCGAACGAGTACCCGGACGGGATCCCCGCGGCGGAGACCGCCACGGCTTCGCGGGAACCGGGACGGGGGGCCGGCGAGGCCGGCTCCGAGGCTTCCTCCTCCCCGGGCTCCTCCCCCGCCTCCTCGCCGTGGCCGGCGGCCCTCCGGGCGGCCCGGGCTCCCTCCGGATCGGTGGCGAGCTCGACGTCCACGGCGTCGCCGCCCATGGCGTCGGAGGCCGCGGCCCGGATCAGGGAGAGGTACTGCCGGGCCAGGCGGTCCCGGACCAGGTCGGAGGGAGTGAGCAGGCGAAGGACGCCGCCTTCCAGGGTCGTTGGTCTCACGCCCTGGAACCACATGGCGACGGAGCCCTCGGGGAGCTCCTGCCTGGCCCGGTCGATCACGCGAGACCACACGACCCGGGCGGTGGTCTCGCCCGTATCGAACGTGGGAGCCGACATCAATTATCCACAGGACCTTTCCACAGATGTGGAGTTCGTGTGGGGGGAAGATGGGGGGCTCCGGCACCCCGCGGGAAGGCTGCGCGAGCATAGCACCGCCCCCCTCGGCGGGTGGAGCCCCGGGCGCCGATCGGCCGTGGTTTTGACGGTCTTTTTCCCTCGGGGCGGCCTCCGGTCCCCCCGCGAGGGGACGGCCGCGTCCCCCGTCCGTCGCCCGCTATACTTCCTCGGCCAGCGACCCGCGGCGCCCCGGGCGCCGCGGGCCGGTGCGGACCCGTCCCGAGGCCTGAAGATGCCCAAGCGAACCTACCAGCCGAACAACCGCCGCCGCGCCAAGCGGCACGGCTTCCGGATCCGGATGCGCACCCGGGCCGGGCGAGCCATCCTGGCCCGGCGCCGGGCCAAGGGCCGGACGCGGCTCTCCGCCTGAGCGCGCCGAAGGGTTCCCTTGTGGCCGCACGGGGCCGACGGAGGGCCCCGTCCCTCGTGGGCACGCGGGTGGTACTGTACGTTTCCGCCGGGCAGGAGGGGCCGCCTGTCGCGTTCGTGGCCGGTCGCCGGGTGGGTGGCGCCGTGGCCCGCAACCGGGCCCGGCGGGTGCTCCGGGAGGCCTGGCGCACCGTGGCGCCGGAGGTCCCCGAGGACCGGCACGTGGTGGCGGTGGCCCGCCCGGCCATCGTGGGAGCCAAGACCCAGGACCTGGTGAACGAGATGCGAGACCTGCTCCGCCGAGGAAGGATCGTCCGCCCGTGAGCTCCCCGGCCGGGGTGAGCGCCCGGGCGCGCGGGGCGCTGCACCGGGCGCTGTGGGCGGCCGGGGCGCCGGCCCGCCTGGCGATCGTGGGCCTGATCCGGCTGTACCGGCTGACCCTGTCCGGCATGCTCGGCGGGCAGTGCCGGTTCTACCCGTCCTGCTCCGTCTACGGCGAGGAGGCCGTGCGGACGCATGGGGCGCTCAGGGGCTCTGCCATGGCGGCCTGGCGGATCCTGCGTTGCGGGCCGTTCACGGCGGGGGGCGTCGACCACGTTCCCCCGCCTAGTTGGGCCCACGGTCGGTCCTCCGGGTCGGTGTATGACGACGTCATACACCGAAAGGGGCGTGGCGACCGGGGCGTGGCGGCGTGATCGGCGCGGTTCTCGACGCGGTGGGGGCAAGCGGCGTCTTCTTCTGGTGGCAGCCCCTCCTGAACGGGCTGGGCTCGGTCCTGGCCTGGCTCTACGACCTGATCCCGAACTTCGGGGTGGCCATCATCCTGCTGACCGTGGGCATCCGCCTGGTGCTCCTCCCCCTGGGCATCAAGCAGATCCGCTCGATGCACGCGATGCAGGCGCTCCAGCCCAGGATCAAGGCCCTCCAGACCAAGTACAAGGGGAACAAGCAGAAGCTGTCCGAGGAGACGATGCGCCTGTACCGGGAGCACGGGGTGAACCCCCTGTCCGGGTGCTGGCCGCTGCTCCTCCAGCTCCCCATCCTGATCGCCCTCTACTCGGTCCTCCGCTTCCCCCAGCAGCCGCTCCATCTCCCCGCCGAGAGCGAGCTGTGGAGCCGGATCGAGGTCCAGTTCGAGACGGGCCGCGAGCAGGGGGGGACGAGCTTCCTGGGGATGAACATGCTGTGCAACCCGGTCCAGGCCGGGACGGGGACGGTCGAGGTCTCGGCGCCGCCGGCCGAGGACGGCGAGCAGGCGAAGCCGGTGCGGTTCGACTGCGGGAGCGGGATCCCGATCCGGCTCCCCTACTATGCGCTGGCCCTGTTGATGGTCGGAACGACCTTCTACCAGCAGAAGCAGATGCAGAAGGCCAGCCCGGGAGGGGGCTCGCAGCAGCAGCAGACCCTGACCCGGGTGATGCCCCTCCTGTTCGGGGTGTGGGGGTTCCTGTTCCCGTCCGGGCTGGTCCTGTACTGGACCGTGTCGAACGCCTGGCAGATCGGGCAGCAGCACTTCATCATCAAGGCGCGGCAAGCGGCGGAAGGGACCGGACCGGTACCCCCCGTGGAGCGGCGGCCCTCGGGCAGGCCGCCGGCCAGGGGAGGCCAGCAGCGCAAGGGCGCCGGGCGTCCCCAGGCCGACCGGCGCGGGACGCCGGCGGGCCGCGGGGGCGCGGATCCCCGCTCCTCGGGGGCCAGGCCTTCCTCGGGCAAGAACCCGGCGAAATCGCCCCCTTCTGGACGAAGGCCGGCTCCGCCGCGCAAGAAGGGGCTTCTGGGCTCGATGATCGAGCGCGCGGAGGCCGGGCGGGCCCGCCGTCTCGGGCGAACGCCATCGAACCATGATGAAGCGGGCGATGGTGGCGAGGCGGGTGACTCGGGCGACTCCGGCGCTCCGGGCGACGCCGGTGGACCCGGAGCGAAGGGTGCAAAGGGTGGAAAGCATGGAAAGGGCGGTAGCGCTGGCATGGATGGATCGACGGGAGGGCCCCCCTCCTCGTCCGCGGGAGGCAGGAGCCGTGCAGGAGATCGAAAGAAGCGCCGCAAGCGTTGAGGAGGCCGTGGAGGCCGCCCTCGCCGAGCTCGACGCGACCGAGCAGCAGGTGATCATCCGGATCGTCCAGGAACCCCGCCGGGGCGTCCTCGGGCTGGGCTCCCAGCCGGCCGTTGTCAAGGTGCGTCTGAAGGAGGGCCACTCGGACGTGGACGAGGAGGTCCTCGAGGAGCAGGCCGACGTGGCGGCCGACTTCCTGGAGGGGCTCCTGGAGCGGATGGGGCTGTCGGCCGAGGTCGAGACCAACCTGGTCGACGGGAACATGTACGTCGACATCTGGGGCGACGAGGACGACACGGGCATCCTGATCGGGCGGCACGGTGCCACGGTGGACGCCCTGCAGGACCTCGTCCGCGCGGTGGTCCAGCGCCGCACCGACGAGCGCTGCAGGATCCTGGTGGACGTGGAGGACTACCGGAAGCGCCGGCGATCGCAGCTGGAGGCGCGGGCCAGGGACGTGGCCAGGCGCGTGGCGCGCACGGGGAAGCAGGAGGCCATGCCGCCGATGAACCCGTACGAGCGCAAGATCGTGCACGACGCGGTGGCCGCGGTGGGCGGGCTGGAGACCGTGAGCGAGGGTGAGGAGCCCGAGCGGCGCGTGGTGGTCCGGCGACCGCGCTGAGCCCGCTGACGATGTTCCACGTGAAACACATCCACCTCGGCCCCGCCGCCCCGCCCCGGACCGATCCCCTCCGTTCCACGTGAAACATTCGCGGACCGGAGCTCACGGAGCTGACGGAGGTGACGGTGGGGGAGCGAGATCCCGTTCCGGAGGCGGCTCGAGCCCTGGGGGTGCCCCTGTCCGGGGAGGCGATCGCCTCTCTCGGCCGCTACGAAGAGCTCCTGCGCGCCGTGGCCCTGCCTCGCGGCTTCGTGTCGCGCTCGGACTCGGGGCGCCTCGGCGAGCGGCACGTGGCCGACAGCCTCCGCGTGGTACCGCACCTGGGCGCTGGCGACGGAGCGCTGGTCGACCTGGGCGCCGGGGCCGGGCTCCCCGGGATCCCCGTGGCCATCGCCCGCCCGGACGTGGGGGTGCTCCTGGTCGAGCGGGTCCCTCGCAAGGCGGCCTTCTGCGAGCTCGTCGTGGAGGAGCTGCGCCTGGCGAACGTCCGGGTCGCCGCGGTGTCCCTCGAGCGGGTGGACGAGACATTCGACGTGGCCATCGCCCGAGCCCTCGCTCCGGCGGGCCGGGCCTGGAGCCTGGCCCGGCCGCTGCTCCGGCCCGGAGGACGGCTGATCCACTTCTCCGGGGGCGCCGCCGATCCCCCCGGGGACCTCCCGGGGGCCGCCGCCATCCGGGCGGAGCCCTCGCGGGTACTTGCACACGGCGGCCCGTTGGTTATCATCACCGCTGAGTGAACACCGAGGGTTCCCCGGGCGAGGCCGGCGTCGGTCTCGCGGATCCGCCCACGGCGCTCTTCGCGCCGCCCAGGGACCCCGGCGCGGCGATCCCCGCACCCGGTGCGTCCTCCCCCGCCGAGACTCCCCCGCCGCGTGCCTCCGACGACGACCCGCCCGAAGGCGGCGACGGCGTGGGGACGCTCACCGCCGAGCCAGAGCTTGTAGTGGAGGTCGAGGGTGGCGGGCTGCACCCCGAGGCGGAGACGGAGCCTCGGGAGGGGCCCCTGGAGCCCGGGAAGGGGACCCGGGTGATCGCCGTGGCGAACCAGAAGGGCGGCGTCGGCAAGAGCACGACGGCCGTCAGCCTGGGCGCCGCCCTCGCGGAGGCGGGCCACCGGGTCCTGGTCATGGACCTCGATCCCCAGGGGAACGCCTCCACCGGGCTGGGCATCCGCCACGCGGCGCGGGAGACCACCGTGTACGAGGTCCTGTCCGCGGAGGCTCCCATCGGGGAGGCCATCGTGGAGACGGCCGTCCCCGACCTCCACGCGATCCCCTCGACTATCGCCCTGGCCGGCGCCGAGATCGAGCTGGTCAGCCAGTTCTCGCGGGAGATGCGCCTGGCCAAGGCCCTGGAGCCGATCCGGGCCGGGCACTTCGACTTCATCATCCTGGACTGCCCGCCGTCCCTGGGGCTGCTCACCGTGAACGCCCTCGCCGCGGCGGACGAGCTCCTGGTCCCCATCCAGTGCGAGTACTACGCGCTGGAGGGGCTCGGGCAGCTCCTCCGGAACGTCCGTCTGGTCCAGCAGAACCTCAACCCGAGGTTGAGGCTCACGGGTATCGTGATGACGATGTTCGACCGCCGGACCAAGCTCGCCGAGCAGGTGGTGGCCGAGGTCCGCCGGTACTTCGGCCCCCGCGTGTATGACACCGTCATACCCAGGACCGTGCGCCTGTCGGAGGCTCCCGGGTTCGGGCAGCCCATCTCCCAGTACGACCCCTCCTCGATCGGGGCCCGCGCCTATCGCTGGCTCGCCGAGGAGGTGGTGGAGCGGCCCGTGGAGGGCGAGGCCGTCCCGCTGGTGGGAGAGCTGCCCGAGGTCATGCAGCCTCCTCCGCCGGAGCCGACCGCGAGGCGTAGGTTCAAGCTTTTCTCGAGGCAACAAGAGGAGGAGCTGTGAGGCGAGGAGGACTGGGGCGGGGGCTGGGCGCGCTGATCCCGGGGGCGGCCGAGGAGACGGGGCTCCTCGAGATCCCGATCGGGGCCATCGGCCCGAACCCCAGGCAGCCCCGCAGCGGGTTCGACGAGGACACGATCGAGGCCCTGGCCCACTCCATCCGGGAGGTGGGGGTCCTCCAGCCCGTCGTGGTGCGCCGGGCGGCGGAGGGCTACGAGCTCGTGGCCGGGGAGCGACGGGTGCGGGCGGCCCGGCGGGCCGGGCTGGCCACGATCCCCGCGGTGATCAGGGAGTCCGACGACACGGAGGCCCTCCGCGAGGCGCTGATCGAGAACATCCACCGCGAGGACCTCGGTCCCCTCGAGCTGGCCGAGGCCTTCCGCGAGCTGCTCGACGAGCTCGGCGTCACACAGGAGGTGCTCGCGGAGCGGCTGGCGGTGTCGAGGCCGCACATCGCCAACACGATCAGGCTCCTGCAGCTGCCTCCCGGCGTGCAGGAGCTCCTGGCCGAGGGCCGGATCAGCGCCGGGCACGCCCGGGCCCTCCTGGGCCTGGAGGACGAGGAGGCCCAGGTGGCCCTGGCCCTGCGTGCCGTGGCGGAGGGGCTCTCCGTGCGCGAGGTCGAGGAGCTCGTCAAGAGCTACGCGGGCGACCTCGTCCGCGTGCCCGAGGCCCGGGCCACCCGGCCGGGGCGCGATCCGGCGTTCGCCGAGGTCGAGGAGATCCTCTCCGAGCAGTTGGCCACCCGGGTGCTGATCAAGATGGGCAAGCGCCGGGGCAAGATCATCGTGGAGTTCGCCTCGGGCGAGGACCTGGAGCGCATAGTCTCGGAGATCGTGGGTTCCGGCCCCGGCCTGTCCCCGGAGTGACCGGACCGACCCTGGCCGGCCGGCGCGTTCCACGTGGAACCGACCGGATGCCCGCCCTCCCGAAGCCGCCGGATCCTCTCCGGTCTCCAGGGGTCCACTAGTCCATCACAGACTAGTGGAGGAACGGGGGAGTGGTCGTTGGCCCAACCTTCCCCTTTTCCGCCGCCACTAGTCTGGCACAGACTAGTGGGCGTTTACTGCGCCGGGCCGCCGCCGCGGGCCAGCTCGTCGCGCAGGAGGGCGGCCAGCCGGGAGACGCCCTCCCTGATCTCCTCCTCGGGCGGGTAGGAGAACGACAGCCGCATGCGGTCGCGGCCCCGACCGTCGGGGTAGAAGGCGGTCCCGGGCACGTAGGCGACCCGGCGCTCGACGGCTGCGGGCAGGAGAGCGGCGGCGTCGAGCCCGTCGGGCAACGTGACCCAAACGTAGAAGCCTCCCCGGGGCTCGGTCCATCGGGCACCGGGCGGGAAGCCCTCCCGGAGCGCGGCCAGCATCGCGTCGCGCCGCCCGCGGTAGACGTCGACTAGCGCGCCGAGGTTCCTCCGCCACCGATCGCCCCCCAGGTAGGCCTCGGCGACCAGCTGGGTGAGCGAGCTGCTGCACAGGTTGGCCGCCTCCTTGGCCAGGAGGACGTGGTCCAGGACGGGCGCTCCGGCCAGGACCCATCCGATCCGGATCCCGGGCGCGAACACCTTGGACAGCGTCCCCAGGTAGATCACGTTCCCCGGGTCGAGCGACCGCAGGCAGGGGAGGGGCTCGCCGTCGAACCGGAGCATGCCGTACGGGTTGTCCTCGACGATCGGGACGGCCGCCTCGCGGCACAGGGCGACCAGCGCCTCGCGGCGGCGGAGCGACAGCGTCACGCCGGCCGGGTTGTGGAAGTTGGGGACGACGTAGACGAACTTGGGCCGCACGCCCCGGCGGAAAGCGGCCTCCAGCTCGTCGACGACCAGGCCCTCGCCGTCCATGGGGACCTGCACGAAGCGGGGCTCGTACGCCCCGAAGGCGGAGATGGCTCCCACGTACGTCGGCTCCTCGACGACGACCTCGTCGCCGGGGTCCAGGAGCACCTTGGCCACCAGGTCGAGCCCCTGCTGAGCGCCGTCGGTGACCACCACCTCGCGGGGGGAGGCGGACACGCCCTCCTCCGCCATCAGCGCGCACAGCCGGCGCCGGAGGTCGGGGTGGCCCATGCCGCCGCCGTACTGGAGGGCCTCCGCACCTCGTTCCTCGACGACCTCGCGTACGGTGGCCGCGACGTCCTCCATGGGGAGGGCCTGGACGAACGGCATCCCCCCGGCCAGGGACACCACGTCGGGCCGGGAGGCCACCGCGAAGAGCGCCCGGACCTCCGAGGCCGACATCGTGGCCGTCCGCCGGGCGAACGCCACGACCTGGGGGTCGATCCTGGCCTTCCTGGATGCGGTCATGGGCAGGGTCGCCTGGTTCCGTCCGGGATCCATCGGGGCTCCCCGCCGGCGCGCGGCGGGGAGCCGATGCTAGCAGGCGAGATGCCCCCGCGCGCCCGATTCCCCACGAGCCGCGAGGGGCCCCGAGGTGACCGGACGCGGGCCGGCGGCCGAGCGACGTAGGATCGCCTCGTGGAGGAGGGAGCGGGAGGCGAGGGAGCGCGGGCCGCCCGGGCGGCGGCGCTGGGGCTCCTCCTCGGCATCCTCCTGGCCCTCGCGGCGCGGCGGAGGCGCGGGGCCGGATAGCGAGATCCTCGGCGGCGACCGGGCCGTCCCGAGGCCGGACGGGAGCCCCGGCCCGAGCCGCTCAGCCGTTCGCCACCCGGGGGGCGCCCCGGCCCTCGGTCCGGGCCCCGAAGAACCGGCGGAGCCCGTGCGTGACGGCCACGGCGATGTCGCGCCGGAAACCCGGCTGCGCCAGCAGTCGCTCCTCCCGGGGGTTGGTGAGGAAGCAGGGCTCGACCTGGACGGCCGGCATGCGGGTCTCCCGGAGGAGGGTCA
>JACQTL010000244.1 GCA_016210805.1 Actinomycetota bacterium
AGGGTCCGCAGCGTGAGGGCCACCTGTGCCTCCGTGGCGAGCGCCGGGTGGCAGCAGGTGAAGATCAGCTCGAGCCGCTCGTCCGGGAAGGTCGTCGGTTCCACCCGTCCCTCCGCTCTCTCCGACGCCTCGAGCAGGCGGATCTTCCCGGCCAGCGTTCGATCGCGGCGGATCCGGTTGATGGCACGGTTCCGCGCCGTCGTCACCAGCCAGGCGCGGGGGTTCGTGGGAGCCCCGTCCCGCGGCCACCGCTCGGCGGCGATCGCGAACGCCTCCTGCGCGGCCTCCTCGGCGAGGTCGAAGTCGCCGAGGAAGCCGATCAGGGACGCGAGGACGTACCCCCACTGGTCGCGGAAGGCCTCCTCGAGGATCGCTACCACTCCACGATCGGACGCACCTCGACCGCGCCGCCCAGGCGCGCCGCCGGGATCCGCGCGGCCAGCTCGATCGCGGCGTCGAGGTCGTCGGCCTCGAACAGCAGGTAGCCGCCGACGGCCTCCTTGATCTCGACGAACGGGCCGTCGGTGGTGAGCGTCTTGCCGTCCTTCACCCGCACGGTGGTGGCCGTCTCGGGCGTGTCCAGGCCGAGGCCCGGGGTGACGCCCGGCGTCTGGTTGATCGCCTTGTAGTCGGCGTAGACGGCCTTCTGCTCGTCCTCCGACAGGGTCGCCCACGCCTCCGGTGACCGGGGGGTCGGCGAGTCGCCCTGGTGGATCAGCAGCATGTACCTCATGGCTCCCTCCTTCTCGGATGGTCGACCATGAGACAAACGGGAAGCGGCGATATCGACATCAGGGGGCGTCGATTATCGGCAGGAACTCCCGCCACGGACCGACCGCCTGCGCGTACTGCTTGGCCATGGCCTTGACGATCTGCCCCAGGTGGTTCAGGTCGTGCACCACCCATGTGGCCAGGAGCTGGCCGAGCGTCACCTCCCCGAAGGTGGGGTGGACACCCCGTCGCCCCAGGTCCTCGACCTCGACCAGGGCGCCCAGCGCGTCGAGGTTCGAGGCCCGCACGGAGGCGAACCGATCGAGGAGATCCACGAGGCTCCAGCCCTTGAAACGTGCGAATCCCGCCTCCCGGTCGACGGGGTCGAAGGCACGGTCCGTGCCGTGCTCGAGGATCACCCTGGTCCGGTCGATCCAGTCGCACTCCTCGATGTGGGTCAGGTGCCCGACGACCTGATTGGGGGACCACGTGCCTGGTCCCTCGTCACCGGTGGTCCAGGCCTCCGAGAGGTCCGAGAGCATCGCTCGAAGCGCATCAGGCGTCCGACCGAGCACCTCCCTCCCCAGCTCCAGCGAGAAGTCCATGGCCTCCTCCGGTGGCCCGAGGATACCGCTCCTCTCGAACCGGCTCCGAATGTCGGCCATCGAGAAGCCCTCTTGCCCAGGGGCGCCGGCTGGAGACCGCGCGCGAGATCTCCGCCGCCCTCGACGGGAGGGGTTTCGCCCGGTAACATCCGGGCCGTTCCGTCGACCGACGTCCGGCCGTGGATGCTCTCCTCGCCCGCACGTCCCTAAGAGAGGAGAGGCCGTGTACATCTCGGGTGATCTTCGTCGACGCGCCGTGTCGCGGTTCGTCATCTCCGCCGCACTGGCCCTGTCCCCGATGGTCATCGGAGGGCCCTCGGCGGTGGCGCAGTCGCCGGGGAGCGATGGCGGCTCGGTCCCGGCGGACGACCCCCTACCCCCCGGGAACGACAACTTCGCCTCGGCGTTCGAGATCCCGGGCCCCCCTTGTACCGGCACCGTGGAGCAGGCGACATGCGCGGGAAGCACCGTCGGAGCCACCGAGGAGCCCGACGAACCCAGGATCTTCGCAACGGATGCCGGCCGGTCGGTCTGGTACCGCTGGACGGCCCCCGACCGGGGGACCCTGGAGGTCGACCTCGAGGGCTCCTGGTCGTTCTCCATGCTGGGGTTGTACTCGGGTCAGGCGTTCCCCCTCACGGTGCTCGGCGAGAGCTCGACCGGCTTCCTCCCCGCGAGGGTGGAGGTCGAGGTCGAGTTGGGGGCACGAATCGAGATTCAGATCGACGGCCACCTTGCCGGACCGGTGGGCAACTACGTGCTCAACGTGAACTTCGACCCCTACCGCTGCCCGGGTTACGAGAGCTCCACCCTCAACCCGGTCGTGGGAGGCGATGGCGACGACACACTCGTGGGCACGGTCGCCGCCGACGTGATCTGCGGCCTCGATGGGAACGACACCCTGATCGGGATGGGTGGCAACGACATCCTGTTGGGTGGGGACGGGATGGACACACTCATCGGCGGCGGCGGTCACGATGTGCTGAACGGGGGCCCCGGCGACGACGGCTCTTTCAAGGACTTCGGGGCGGTCGGTCTGTTCGGGGGAGCGGGGAACGACCGGCTGGTCGGCGGACCTGGCAACGACCACCTGTTCGGGGGCATGGGCGCCGACCGGCTCGTGGCCGGACCGGGCGAGGACGTCCTCCTGGCCCACGCCGGGGGCGACACCCTGCTCGGAGGCGACGGCGACGACCTGCTCCTGGGTGGACCCGGCAACGACGTCGTCAACGGCGGCTACACCTTCGACTGCGCCGACTACGAGCTCGACGCCGGCCCGGTGACCGCGAGCCTGGTCACACGGAAGGCCTCGGGGGCCGGGATAGGGACGGACACCCTCACCGGGATCGACTGCCTGATCGGCACGGCCAGGGGTGACCACCTCACGGGCAACGCGAGCGGCAACACGCTGTGGGGCCTCGACGGGAACGACACCCTGATCGGCCTGGACGGCAACGATTTCCTTCACGGATGGGGTGGCTTCGACACCCTGAACGGCGGGCTCCACTACGACCTCTGCCTCGTCGGCAAGGGCGGGGGCACCAGGACCGGCTGCGAGCAGAACACGCTGGTCCAGGAGCAGCGCATCGGCGGTGCAGGGGCGACCGGGGAGATCTTCCTCCTGGCGACCCTGGCCATCCCGACCGGACGCGGCTAGAAATCCCGGAGAGCGGACCTTCCTGACAGGGGTCCCTGGGGATCACCGCCGCCGGAGGCAGGGTGGAGGCGGAAAACCCCCTCGAACGGCCGCGCGGGGGCCCGATCGGACCTGCTCGGTCGGGTCCTTCGACCCTGCCACAAGGTCCGGGGCTCCGCTTGCATGCGGGCACGCAGAGCAGCGGGAGGTGTCATGGGCGAGGACCTGAGGACCGTGGCGAAGGTGGCGGAGGCGTGGGGCGTGCCGAAGGGCGCCCTGTCCAGGAAGCTGAAGGAGCAGGCGATCCAGCCGGACCTGGTGAAGGCGAACTGCTCCTACTACAGCCTCCCGCGCCTGGAGCGGCTCCGCCCGAAGCTCGGCGTCTGAAGAAACCCGTCAGCCGAGGGCCGGCGCAGGGCCCGGGAGGGATCCAGCAACCATCCTCCCGGTCACCGATGACCGACTACATCGGGCTGATCAGCTGGAAGTAGTTGTCGTCCGGGTCCGAGAGCGTGGCGATCCACATCTCGGCCGCCTCGCCCGGATGGTACGGGTCCTGGACCACAGTCGCTCCGGCCGCCGTGAGCCGTTCGAAGTCCCCCTTCACGTCCGTGCTCTCGATGTTCCAGATCAGCCTCCCCGGGTGGGCGTTCCTCCCCTGGACCTGATCGTGGGGCCCTACGGTCAGCCAGCCGCCGCCGATCTGCCAGGCCCTGAAGTCGCCTGACTCCCAGCCCGGCTCGCCGAAGAGCCTCGCGTAGTAGTCCGTCAGGCGCTGAGGGTCCTCCGTGCCGATCAAGACCCCGTTCAGGTTCATGCCGCCTCCTCCCCGACCGTTCCATGGTTGGAGCCTCGAACGTTCGTGTTACCCGAGCATCCAAACGTGTGTCGATGACGGCCGCAATCTCGGCTCCCGCCGGGCACGGCTGGGGGCCCCAGCGGTCGCGGCCTCGATCCCCGGCGTCAGCCGTCGATCGCCTCGCGGAGGGAGGCCACGTACCGCCGGAGCCCGCCGGGGCCGGACTCCTCCGCCACCTCGATGGCCCGGCTCCCCACCACCACCCCGTCGGCCGCCGCGGCGGCCCCGGCCGCCTGCGTGGGCGTGGCGATGCCGAAGCCCACGAGGTGCGGCACACGGGTCACCGAGCGGGCCCGCTCGACCAGCGGGCCGACCTGGGGAGAGAGCCCGTCCCGGACCCCCGTGGTTCCGGCGACCGAGACGATGTACAGCCAGGCGTCCGTCCTCTCGGCGGCCAGGCGGATGCGGGCCTGGGGTGTCGTGGGCGCCACCAGCTGCACGCGGGGCAGCTGCGGGTGGGACTCGATCGGGAGGTCGGCGACGATCAGGCTGCTGGCCCCGGCAGCGCGGGCGTCCTCGGCGAAGCGCTCGTAGCCGTACGCCTCGAGGATAGACGCGTAGGTCATGGGCACTATCGGTACGTCGACGCGGGCCCGGACCTGGGCCAGGCACGCCAGGCACGCGGCCGTCCGCATCCCGCCGGCCAGGGCTCGCTCGGCGGCCCGGCGGATCACCGGGCCGTCGGCCAGGGGGTCGGAGAAGGGGAACCCGATCTCGATGAGGTCGGCCCCGCCGTCCACGGCGGCGGCGGCCAGCCCGGGCGCCTCGGGCCCGGCCATGAGGTAGATGGCCAGCCGCTTGCCGGCCACCGGCCCACCGGCCATCCCCGCGGCCCCGTCAGCTCTCCAGGACCACATCCAGGTCCTTGTCTCCCCGCCCGGAGAGTCCCACCACGACGACCTCCTCCTCCAGGGTGATGGCCCGGGCCACCGCGTGGGCCGCCTCGAGCGCCGGGAGGATGCCCTCCCGGCGAGCGAGGAGGTGGAAGGCCTCCAGGGCCTCCCGATCGGTGGCGTCGACGTACCGGACCCGGGCCGCGTCGCGCAGGGCCGCGTGCTCGGGCCCGACCCCCGGGTAGTCCAGGCCCGCGGAGACGGACCGGGTGTCCAGGATCTGGCCGTCCTCGTCGGCCAGGACGGAGGATCGGGCGCCGTGGAGTACGCCCGGCCGGCCACGCCCCAGGCTGGCCGCGCCGGCGGCCTCGACGCCGACCAGGCGCACCTCCCGGTCCCCCAGGAACCCGGCGAACAGCCCGATGGCGTTCGACCCGCCTCCCACGCACGCCACCACGGCGCCGGGCAGGGTCCCCTCCTCGGCCAGGATCTGCTCTCGGGCCTCCTCCCCGATCGCCGCCTGGAGGTCCCGCACCAGCTCGGGGTAGGGGTGGGGACCGACGCAGGAGCCGATCAGGTAGTGGGTGGTCTCCACGTTGGCGATCCAGTCGCGGATGGCCTCCGACACCGCTTCCTTCAGCGTGCGGGTGCCGAACTCCACGGGCCGGACCTCCGCTCCGAGCAGCCCGATACGGTCCACGTTCGGCCGCTGGCGGCGCATGTCCTCCGTGCCCATGTACACGACGCACTCCAGCCCGAACCGGGCGCAGGCCGCGGCCGTGGCCACCCCGTGCTGCCCGGCTCCGGTCTCCGCCACGATCCGCCGCTTCCCCAGCCGGACGGCGAGGAGGGCCTGACCCACGGCGTTGTTCACCTTGTGGGCGCCGGTGTGGCAGAGGTCCTCGCGCTTCAGGTAGATCCGGCGACCGGGGACGAGCCGCTCGGCCAGGTAGAGCGGCGTCGGCCGGCCGGCCCAGGTCCGCAGGAGCCGATCGAGCTCGGCACGGAACGCGGGGTCCTCGCGGGCCGCCCGCCACCCGCGCTCGAGCTCCTCCAGCGCGGGGACGAGTGTCTCCGGCACGAACCGCCCCCCGTAGCCCCCGTACCAGCCGTCCCCGGCGAGGTCCCCGGCCACGGGCGGGGGCGTTCCCCGCGCCATCACGACGCGGCCTCGCGCGCGGCCCTGACGAAGGCCCGGACGCGCTCGTGGTCCTTCACGCCCGGCGCCGCCTCCAGGCCCCGGCAGGCATCCACGCACCAGGGCCTCACCGCCTCCACGGCCGCTCGGACGTTCCCCGGGCCGAGCCCCCCTGCCAGCACCACGCGCTCGCGTCCGGCCAGCGACCTGGCCCGGCGCCAGTGGCCGCGGTCCTCGCCCAGCCAGGGGAGGTCGAGGACCCGGGCCACCGGCTCGCCCCGGCGCAGGAGGAGCCCGTCCCGGCCGCGGTGGCCGTTCTCCTCCGCGTAGCGCTGGACGAGGTCCGTGCCGCGTGGCTCGGCGTCCGCTCCCACGACGACGGCCACCGGGAGAGCGGGGTCGGGCACGGGGAGCGGGGCCTCGACCCGGCGGGGGCTCTCGGCCAGCACGAACCCGGCCAGGTCCGCGCCGGCCTCCACCGCCGCGGCGACGTCCTCCTCCCGGGTCAGCCCGCACACCTTGACCAGGGGCCGGCTCAGGATCCCGGCCAGCGCCGCCCCGGGGTCGGGAGCGCGCATCAGCGCGGACCCCACGAGGATGGCGTCGGCTCCGGCCAGCTCCGCCTCCGCCCCGTGCGCCCGGCTCGTGATGCCGCTCTCCGCGACCACGACCCGGTCGCGGGGGGCCAGGGCCACGAGCTCGAGCTGGGCCGCCCGGTCGATGCGGAAGGTCCGCAGGTCCCGGGCGTTCACGCCGATCGGGTCGGCGCCGAGGGCCACCGCCCGGTCCAGCTCGGGCCGGTCGTGGACCTCCACCAGCGCCTCCAGCCCCAACGCCCGGGCCCGGTGCAGCAGCCGGGCCGCGGTCCGGTCGTCGAGATCGGCCAGGATGAGCAGCGCCGCGTCCGCTCCACCCGCCCGGAGCTCGTCGAGGGCCCGCTCCCCGCGGAAGAACCCCTTGGCCAGCAGCGGGAGCGAGGTGGCCGCCCTCGCCGCTCGGAGATCCTCGGGCGACCCCCCGAACCGGCCGTCGACCAGGACGGACACCGCGGCCGCCCCGGCCCGCTCGATGTCCGCGGCCAGCCGGCCCGCGTCGGCGCCGGGGCGGAGGTCGCCCGACGACGGGGAGCGCCGCTTGACCTCGGCGATGGCCCGGAGCCCCGGCCCGGCCAGCGCCTCCAGGAACCCGCCCGGCCGGGTCACGGGGCGCTCACCGCCCCGCCCCGGGAGAAGGCCGCCAGCGCGTCCATCCGCTCGCCGGCCCGCC
>JACQTL010000249.1 GCA_016210805.1 Actinomycetota bacterium
ACAACACCTACTCGTCAAGCCTGCCCGTTGCCATCCAGCTCACCTACGGGTGCGGGTTCCGGATCGGCCCCACGCTGGGTGGCGAGCTGGGGATCACCGTGGAGGGCCTCGGCTACTACATCGACACGCTCGACGACGACTTCCCCGCCGGCGACTGGCGCGACCAGCCCACCCCGCCGCCCCAGGAGGGCATGGCGAACCCCGAGCTCGCCCCGCCGGACCCGGCGATCCCGGAGACCGCGGTGCCCGGCCTGGTCCAGATCCGCACGCTCGATTCGACCCTGGCCCTGGCCGACGCGAGAGCCGGCGGCTCGGGGACCCCGACCGATCCCAACGACCGCGACCAGAACCGGGAGGTGACCGTGTTCGGCATCCCGCTCGCCGCGAGCTGGTGGCAGCTCCTGCTCGGCGTCTACGGCTACGTGCTGCCCTTCGTGCTGTTCGGGGCGTGGGCCACGATCGCCCTGTGGGACCTCCTCCGCCGCGACTCCCTGACCACCGGGCGGCGGATCGGGTGGATGGCCGCGGTGCTGGCCGTGCCCGTGGTGGGCGCGATCGTCTACTACGCGGCCGGCGGGTCGCCCATCCCCAGGGCCCTGCGCTGGTTCCTGGTGGCCGGCGGCCTGGGGATCTACGTGTTCTTCGCCCTGCTCGGCGTGCTGCTCGGGGGCTGACCGGCCCCCAGGAGCCGGGCGATCCGCACGACCTCCCGGTCGACCGCCGGCTGGACGGAGGGCGGAAGGGGCTCGAAGGGCTCGACCTCGATCCACGGCGTCCCCCGCTCCATCCGGTGCCGCCACGTCCCCGCGGCCTCGCCGTCCACCAGGAGGACCGGGAGCGCGTTGCCGCCGTCGTCGTACACGCGGGCCCGGACGTCGGGGGCCGCGAGCCGGTCCCGCCCCCCGGGCCCGTAGCCCATCGTGTAGGCGTCCCACTTCGGGAGGAGGTCGACGGCGACGCCGTGCGGTCCCCTGGCCCGCTCGAAGGGGGGGACGTCCTCGGCTATGAGCAGCAGGCCGTCGCCCACGTCCACGGTCTCGTGGGCGGCGAGCGCCGCGGCGGCCTCGGGGAGGGCCAGGGCGGCCCACCAGGCCAGGTCCTCCACGCTCGCCGGGCCGAACGCCCGGAGGTAGGCGCCGGCCAGCCAGGCCACCGCCTCCTCCCGCGGGACCGGCTCGAGCGGCGCGCCCAGCCAGGCCTCCGTGGCGCAGTAGGTCAGGGCGTTCGAGGTGACCGAGGGAGCGTCCACCCGGACCAGCCGGCCCTCGGCGCAGAGCGTCTGGAGGACCGCGGTGAACCGTTCGCCCTGGGGGGCATCCTGGATCGCCCCCCGTACGGCCCGCGCGTCGAGCGGCTCCCGGCACGCGGCCAGGACCCTGGCGGCCAGCCGCTCGTACTCCTCCTCGGAGACCCCCAGCCCCCGGAGCAGCCAGTCGTACTCGCGGTTCCCGTACCGGGTGGCCGCGAACACCAGGTGGGCGGCGGAGGTGGGAACCAGGAAGATCGACCGGCGCATCGCCGGGATGCGCACGGCCCGGCGCCCCCGGATCGCCGAATGGACGTCCCCGGGGTCGAGGCCCGGCAGGCGGGCCAGGAGCGACAGCGGCCCGGACGGGTTCGCGGAGTACACGCCCACGACGCCGGCCAGCGCGTCGTCGATGCCGGCGAAGGCCCGGCGGTCGAGGCCCTGCCGCCGCCGCGACCACCGGCGGATCCTGGCCAGGAGCATCCCGTCCACGACCGGAGCCTACGCCGGAGCGGCCCACCGGCCGGCGGGAGGGGCCGGGCTACGGGGCCGGCGGCTCGAAGGGCACGTCCCGGGACGCGGGCATCGTCTCGGGGCGGCGGGCCAGGCTCGCCGCCACCGCGCCGGCCAGGATCAGCGCTCCCCCCACCGCCACCAGCGGTGTGACCCGCTCCTCCAGGAAGACGAAGGCGAGGATCGCCGCGGCGAGCGGCTCCGTGGCCCCGATGATGGCCGTCCTGACCGGCCCCAGGATCCGGAGGCCCGCCAGCAAGGAGACGAACGCGCCCGCGGTGGCCACGCCGATCCAGGCCACCGGCCCCCACTGGTCGAGCCCCCTGAGCAGGGTCACGTCGCCGCCGGCCAGGGACCACACCGCGAGCCCGAGGGCCGCGGAGCCGCTCACCCACATCGACGACGTGAGCGGCCCGGTGCGCCGCAGGACGTGGTCGGCTCCGATCAGGTAGCCCGAGAACGTGACGGCCGCGGAGAGGGCGAACACCACGCCGAGCGGCTCGATAGTCAGCCCGCCGGATGACGCGACGACGAGCGCCGCCCCGGAGATGGCCGCCACCAGCGCGCCCCCCAGGAGCCACCCGGGCGAGCCCCGGCCCATGGCCATCCAGGCGAGCGAGACGATGGCGGGGTAGGTGAAGAAGAGCAGGGTAACGATCGAGGCGTTCCCGTGGTCCAGGGCCAGGAAGAAGAAGGTGGCCTCGACGCCGTACCCGATCGCGCCGAGGAGGAGCAGGCCGATCCGCTCGCCCCGGGCCGCCACGAGCGGCTGCCGGAGCAGGGCCAGCACGATCGCGAGGAGCAGCGCGGCGATGGCGAACCGCACGGCCAGCACCCAGAACGTCGAGAGCCCGATCGTCGTGGAGACCTTCCCCACGACCACCACGGTCCCGAACTGGATCGCCGCCAGCCCGAGCAGCCCCGCCCCGAGCAGATCCGTCCGCTTCCCGTCAGCGACCAAAGCGCCCGCAATGCTCCCACAGCGGCCCAGCGGGAGCCCGTCGGGGGCCAACTAGTCCATCATGGACTAGTTGGGTTCCCAAGCGAGGACGGTACGCCCGCTATGGACCAGGGACCGCGTTCCGGCCCGGGCCCCGTAGCCGTGGACGGCCCGGTGCTCCAGGAAGACTGGGATCGAGTCGCGACCTCCTCCACGGAGGGGATCCGCGAGGGCTCGGCGGTCAGGCCCGGTCGCCGGCCAGGGTGGACGCCGGCTCGCCGGCTTCCACGTCCGGCGCGCACTCCACGTCGTCGGGCTCCACCGCCTTGCCGTGGCCGGACAGGATCTTTCCGAGCACGCTGCGAAGCGTCCGGACGTCCTCGTCGGTGAGGTGCCGGGCCACGTGCTCGTCGAAGGCCCTCACGAAGACGGGGGCCGCGGCCCTCACGACCCGGCGGCCCTCGGGGGTGAGCACGGCGTAGGTCCCCCGGCGGTCGGCGTCGCACGATTCCCTGGCCACGTATCCCGCCGCTTCCAGGCGGTCGACCAGCCGGGACAGCCCGCTCTTCGAGAGCAGCACCGAGTCGGCGAGCTCCTGCATCCGCAGGCGGCCCTCGGGGGCCCGGGCCAGGTGCACCAGCACCTCGTGCCAGGCCAGGGGCAGTTCGCGCTCGCGGAGGAGCTCCTCCTCCAGCCCGTCGACGACGACCGCGTGGGCGCGCATCAGCGCGATCCAAGCCCGGAGCCTGTCCTCGTCGATGGGAAGCCTCATCTCGGAATGATCGTAGCAGCCATATAGTTGACATAGCAACGACCCTTGGAATACCGTTGCCCTCGCAATGGTTGAGCAGGCAACGAGACCCCGATCCAGGAGGAGGAGTAGAGCATGTCCGAGGAGAGCGCGATCCGACCGGTCCAGGGCATCCCCGCACCCGGCCCGGGAACGTGGCGGTTCGACCCGGCGCACACCGCGATCGGCTTCACCGCCCGTCACCTGATGGTCACCAGGGTGCGCGGCCGCTTCGCCAGGTTCGACGGAGCCATCGAGGTCGCCGAGCGGCCCGAGGACTCCCGGGTCGAGATCCGCATCGAGGCAGCCAGCATCGAGACCGGCGCCGAGCAGCGCGACACGCACCTGCGGTCCCCCGACTTCCTGGACGTGGAGCGCTTCCCGGCGCTCGAGTTCCGGAGCAGCGGACTGGAGCTCGCGGGCGGGTCCCGGTTCCTGATCCACGGGGACCTCACGATCCGCGACGTCACCCGCCCCGTGACCCTCGAGGCCGAGTACCTCGGCCAGGTCCCGGACATGGCCGGTGGGACGAAGGTGGCCTTCGTGGCCTCCACCGAGATCGAGCGCGAGGACTGGGGGCTCACCTGGAACGTCGTGTTCGACACGGGGGCGCTGCTCGTCTCGAAGAAGGTGCAGATCGAGCTAGAGGTCCAGGCCGTGGCCGCGACCACCGAGGTGGCCGCCTAGGGAGTCTCGGCCGGAGGATCGGGGCGGCCCCCCTCCTCCGGGGGGAGCGGCGGGCGCTCGGTGCGGAACGGCCCGTCCAGTGCCTCGAGCCCGGCGGCCACCGCCAGGAGCATCTCGTCGCTCCCCCGCCGCCCCACCAGCTGGACCCCCACGGGGAGCCCGTCGGGGGTCCGCCCCGAGGGGACCGACAGGGCGGGGAGGCCGGCCAGGTTCACCGGCTCGGTGAACCACGCCAGGCCGCCCCGGACCCAGTCCAGCTCGCGCCCCTCGCCGACCGGCACGGTCTGGCGGCCGACGACCGGCGCGGCTATCGGGGTGGCCGGGCAGACCAGGAGGTCCAGGCCCTCCATCCTCTCCAGGTACCAGGGCTCGAACCCGGCCGCGCGGCGGCGTGAGGCCTCGAGCCGCTCGGGGGAGAGCGAGGCCCCGTGCCGCAGCGACCGCTCGGTCGGGGGGAGCACGAGGCCCGGCGTGTCGAGCAGGTGGCCGTGAGCCCCGGCGAACTCGGCCCAGGCCACGTCGGTCCACACCTCGCGGACGTCCTCGATCCCGTCACCGACCACGTCGCGAACCGCGAGCCCCAGCTCCGGGAGAGCCTCGGCCACTCGCTCCACGCCGGCCCACACCTCCGGATGGGTCCAGTCCCGGAACCACCCTCCCAGGACCCCGGCCCCTCGGGCCGGCTCCACCGCCACCGGGCCCTCGGCCGCGCAGGCCTCCCACCACAGGGCCAGGTCGTCCGCGGAGGCCGCCATGGGCCCCGGACAGTCGAGCGAGGGGGCCAGGGGCATCATCCCGGCCCGGGGCAGCCTGCCGTACGTGGGCTTCAGCCCCCAGCAGCCGCAGAGCGAGGACGGCATGCGGATCGAGCCCCCCGTGTCGGTCCCCAACGCGATGGGCACCACGCCCGCGGCCACCGCGGCCCCGGAGCCCCCGGAAGACCCCCCCGTGATCCGGGCCGGGTCCCACGGGTTCCGGGTGGGCCCGCAGGCCGACACCAGGTTGGAGCTCCCCGCCGCCAGCTCGTGCTGGTTCGTCTTCCCGACCACGATGGCGCCGGCCGCGCGGAGGCGCCGGACCAGCTCGGCGTCGGAACCGGCCGCTCCCCGCCCCTCGTAGGCGCGCGAGCACCCCGTGGTCGGGAGGCCGGCCACGTCGAACAGGTCCTTCACCGCCACGGGCACGCCCAGGAGGGGCCTCCGGCCGGCGGCGCCCGAGCGGCCGGACCCCTCGGCCTCGGCCAGCGCGGCCTCCGCCCGGACCGAGGTGAACGCGTTCGTCACGGGCTGCCAGGCCTCGAGCCGGGCGAGGGCCTCTCGCACGAGCTCGACGGCGGACGTCTCCCCCGCGGCGACGGCCGCCGCCATCGACCGGGCGTTCACGACTCCAGGAACTCCGTGGCGCGCTGCACGACCAGCGGGATCCGCTCGAACATGTCCACCTCGTCGGCGAACATGACGACCTGGGCGTTGGGCAGGAGCTCGGCCATCTCCCGGGCCACGCCGGCCGGGTGGATCGAGTCGCCCTCCCTGGCGATGATCAGCACCGGTGCCTCCACGGCCCGGAGGGCCTCCCGGTCCTCCATCGGCCGGTCCGACATGACCTCCCGGATCGCCGCCGAGACCCCGGCGGGGTTGATCTCGGACCAGAGCGAACGGTCGACGTCCCGGAGCCACGGGGCCCGGTCGTACGCGGCCTGCCGCTCCGGGTCGGCCAGGATGGCCTCCACCGCCTCCTCCCGCTCCATCGACTCCAGGAGGTCGGCGATCCGCAGGAACCGCTCGGGGGCCCGGAACCGCCCGTCCAGGCCGGCGGGGAGGAGGAGCACGATCCGCTCGAAGCGGCCGGGATCCCCGGCCAGGAGGCGGCACAGGGCTCCCGCCCCCATCGAGGTCCCCACCGCCCGGGTGGCCCCGTGCGCCCTGGCCACGGCGTCGAGGTCCCCGGCCAGGTGGGCGAACCCGTAGGAGCCCACGGGGGCCAGGCTCGAGTGGCCGTGGCCCCTGAAGCAGAACCGGACCTTGGCCCCCCGGAGCAGCGGGGTGAACAGGGCGAGCTCGCGGCAGGAGTTCGTGATGCCGTGGGCGAGGACGGTGACCGGATCGCCCTCCCCGTCCACCTCGACGTGGAGGGACACGCCCCCGGACGCGACCTCGCCCACCGCGGCTAGGCGGCCAGGCAGGCCTCGGCCTGCGCGACCGCGGAGTCGTTGATGGCGGCCTCCAGGAGGACCGCCGGGTCGTCGTACCGGGGCGGGCGGTACTTTGCCTCCGCGGCGTCGTTGGCGGCCACCAGGTTGCCCGGCCCCGACCCGGAGCCCTGGGGGTCGACGTCGGTGGCCAGGGCGATCACCTCGCCCTCGTAGCCCGCGGCCACGATCCAGATGCCCTCGTCGTAGTCGATGGCGGCGGCTCCCTCGACCCGCGACGGCCCCTCCAGGTTCCGCTGGAGGCGCCGGACGAACCCCTGGCCGACGTCCCGGCAGTCGAAGGTCTCCCCGGGCGTGGGCGACCGGCCGGTGCTCCTCCCGGGGAGGTCGCACCCGGCCAGGAGGACCGCCGCCGCGACCAGGGCGGCCGCCGGGATACGGCCGTGCGGCCGGCGTCCGGGGGCCGAGCGCGGTCGGCGGGCGTCCATCCCCATGGACCGCCGAGCTTATCGCGCGACCGGCGGCTACGCTTCGGCTCGATGAGCCGCCCATCCGCCCACCGAACCCCGGCGCCGCGCGCCCCGGAGGCGGGGTGAGCCGGTACCTGCTCAGGGCGGGGACGGTCCTGGCCGGCGACCCGCCGAGGCCGGGCCCCACCGCCGTCCTGGTCGAGGACGACCGGATCGCCTGGGTGGGGACGGACCCGCGGGAGCGGCCCCCCGGTCGCCTCACCAGGAACGTCGACCTGGGTCCGGACGCCGTGGTGGCCCCCGGCTTCGTGGACGCCCACCACCACCTCGCCTCGGCCGCGGTGCTCCCCGGGTGGGTGGACCTCACCGACGCCGTGACGGCCACCGAGGTCTCCGCCCGGATGCGCCGGGCGGCCGGCCGGGCCGCCGAGGGCCTGTGGGCCGTGGGATGGGGTTACAGGGAGAGCGTGGTCGGGGCGGGCCGTCCGCTCCGCCGGGCCGACCTCGACGACGCCGTGCCCGGGCGCCCCGCGATGGCCATCCACGCATCCGGGCACTCCAGCGTGCTCAACTCGGCGGCGCTCGCGGTGGTGGGGTTCGGCCGGGGCACGCCCCGGCGCCGCGGCGGGGAGGTCGAGCGGAACCTCCGGGGAGAGCCGAACGGGCGGGTCTGGGAACGGGCCCACTGGATCGTGCTGTGGGCGGCCACCCGGGCGGAGCTCGACTCCCTGGGCGCCGGCGGGTGGGGGGAGCGGGTGCGGGCGTTCTGCGGGGAGCTCCTGGCCGAGGGCGTGACCCACGTCGCCGACGCGGGGATGTCCCCCCGGGAGCTCGCCCTGGCCAGGGACGCCGACCTGCCCATCGGGCTGACGGCCATGCCCATCCCGGAGGCCAGCCGCCCGTCGTTCCTGGACGAGGTCCTGGCCGGCCCGGCCACGGGCGAGGGCGACCCCGACTTCCGGATCGGGCACCTCAAGCTGTGGGCCGACGGCGCGGAGCGCTGCGGCCTCCTCCTCCCCTACCCGGTCCTGCTCCGGGCCCTCCGCGGCATCGCCGGGGCGGAGGATGGGCCGTCGCCGGCCGAAGCCATCCGCGCGATCCGGCCCCGGCTCACCCGACACGGCGTCCGCACGGGGATGCTGCACCACCGGCCAGAGGAGCTCGCGGCGCTGGCCTCCCGCGCGGCCGCCCGCGGCTTCGGGGTGGCCATCCACGCGCTGGGGAACGAGGCCATCCGCCACGCCGCGGCCGCGCTCGAGCGCGCCGGCGGCGGTGGCGGCGGGCGGATCGAGCACGCCATGTTCCCGGAGCGGGCCGAGATCGAGACCATGGCCCGCCTGGGCGTGACCGCCGTCGTCCAGCCGGCCCACCTGTTCGCGTACGGCGCGCTGGTGGCCTCCACGGGGCTCGACTCCTTCCTGCCTCCGATCCCGTTCCGGTCGTTCCTGGACGCTGGGATCCCGGTGGCCCTGTCGAGCGACGCGCCGACGGCGCTGTGGGAGCCGCTCGAGATCCTCCGGATGGCCGTGGACCGCCGGACCGAGGACGGGGTGGTGCTCCGCGCCGAAGAGGCCCCGACCCGCGAGGAGGCGCTCAGGGCTCAGACCGCGGGCGCCGCCGACGCCGCCCTGGTGGGCGAGGTGAAGGGGCGGATCCGGCCGGGCCACCGGGCCGACCTGGCCGTGCTCACCGGCGATCCCTTCGACCCCGCGACCAGGGTCCGCCAGACGTGGGTGGCCGGTCGCCTCGCGTTCGAGTCGGCGCCCTGAGCGACCGGACGCCCCTCAGCCGGCGACCTCCGCGGCCTCCTCCCGGGCGGTGGGGAGCTGGTCGGCGATCCGCCGGGCCCACGTCGCCACGACCCCCGCGGCGGCCAGGAAGACCACCCCGGCGGCCACGAGCGCCCCCCTGGCGCCCAGCGACTCCCACACCAGCCACAGGACGAAGGCCGGGAGGATCCACCCGAGGTTCAGGGCGATGTCGAAGAGGCTGAACCCGCGGCCCCGGAACCGGTCGGCCAGCGAGTGCTGAACGATCGTGTCGGCGGAGACCTTCCCCACGAAGTAACCGAGCGCGGTGACGAAGCTCACCACGGCGAGACCGGTGGCCCGGGAGAGCGCCGCGAACGCCAGGGTCCCCAGGCCGGTGAGCGCCATGGCCGAGACCACGAGCCTGCTGGGGGCCACCCTGCTCCGGAGCAACTGGGCGAGCACGAACCCGAGGACGGCGCCGACCAGCCCCGTGCCGGCGGCGATGTACACGGCGAGCTTCTCCCCGTTCCCGCCCAGGATGTCCTGCGCCGCCAGTGCGACGACGAGGGCCACGAAGGAGAACTGGAGCCGCATCCAGGCGAACGAGAAGACCCCCAGCGAGGCGCCGGCCCGGCGGCGGACCTCGACGAGTCC
The DNA here is from genome assembly GCA_016210805.1 of Actinomycetota bacterium. Classification (GTDB taxonomy): domain Bacteria; phylum Actinomycetota; class UBA4738; order UBA4738; genus JACQTL01. The sequence continues at coordinate 9,201 of JACQTL010000249.1, forward strand.
CTCCCAGATCCGGCGGAGGACGCGGCGAACCTCCTCGCGCCACCTGGCCACGCGCCGGTCGTGCTCGAGGCGCGTGGTGCCGGCGGCGAAGTAGGTGCCCACCGCATACGCCGCCGCTCCGAGCAGGACCATCGCGCTTGCCGGGCCGACGCTGGTGCCGACCAGAGCGACGGCGCCCCCCACGACCTGGAACACCGCGCCCCCCGCCTGGGCCGTGGCGTTCCCCTTGAGCAGGTCCCGTCCGTCCAGGACGTTCGGGATCCCCGCGGACTTGATGGCGAGGACGATCCGGGTGGCCGCCAGCGTCAGGAGGAGCGCGACGATCAGGACGGCGTTCCCCAGCCGGTCGATGCCCACGGCGAGCCCGACCACGCCGAGGAGCCCGATCATCACGGCCCTGACCCCGTTGGCCAGGACGAGCAGCTTCCGGCGGTCGTAGCGGTCGATGAGCACGCCGACGAACGGGCTGAAGAGCGTGTAGGGCAGGTACGTGAGCAGCACGAGGCCGAGGATCTCGCGGGGCGGCCGTCCCTCCAGGTCGAAGCCGGCCTGGCCGCCGAACGCGATGACCTTGGCCAGCGACGCCTGGACCATGCCATCGCCCAAGAGCGCCAGGAACTGCGCGCCCATCAGGAACGCGAAGCTCCGGTTCGAGAACAGCGAGACCGACCGGCGCAGGAAGGGCATCACGACGGCCTTCCCGGCGGCCCTCCGGCGGCCCAGGTAGGCCAGGACCCCGGCCCCGGCCACGGCCAGGGCCACGGTGGACCACCCGTCCACCACCCCGAAGCCGTCCCGGGTCACGGCGACCACCGCAACCCCCGCAAGAAGGAGGAGACCGATCGACAGGCCGGGGACCAGGGCGATCCGCTCGATCGTGCCCTCGACCCCGAACCACCGGGCCGCGATCAGGCCGGGGGCCACCAGGAGGAACCCCAGGACGGCCAGCACGCGGAGCAGGTGGACCGGATCGGATAGCAGGCCGTCGGGGTCCCGGGCGGCCGCCTCTGCCTCGGCCCCCGCCGCCCGGGCCGCGGCCACGGCCTCCGCGTCGACCCCGGCCAGCCCCGGGGCCTCGACCACCGCCACCCCGGGACCGATCGCCGTGTGCTCGGCGATCCGTTCCGCGTTCTCGGTGTTCGGGTTGAACGCGTCCACCAGGAACACCGCCGGGGGCTCCTCGAAGCCGTCCAGCCGTTCCAGCGCGTCCTCGTGGAAGCCCCGGGAGACCCGGTCGTAGATCGGGTCGTCCTCCACGCTGGGCCGCCCGGCCAGGAAGTCGTCCAGGTGCCCGAACCAGATCACCGTCCTGGCCGCCTTGTCCCCCTCCAGGCCGGCCCTGGCGATGTTCCCGAAGGTCTTGCCCCACCCCCAGGCCACGCGCTGGGGCGGGTAGTCGTTCACGAAGAGGAGGGGGACGTCGGCGGGCAGGCGGGCCGCGTAGGACTCCACCGAGGCCATGGGAACCCGGTAGCCGGGCCCGAACCACCTGGCCTTGGGCCCCTCGTCGCTCCACTGGCCCCCCAGCCCGTCCACCAGCATGAAGCCCAGCGACCCGGCCACGGCCAGGACCCCGGCCACCGCGATGGCCCGGGGGGCCCGCCGGAGCAGCCACCGGGCGGCCACCCAGGCCCCCAGCCCGACCAGGAGCATGATGCCCAGGGTCGTGTTCATGAACCGGTAGTACGGATAGGTCAGGCCGAGCAGGAACCCGAGGACCCCGAGCAGCGGGAGGAGCCAGAGGAGGGTCATCCGGTGGTAGTCGTCGGGCTGACCGGCTCCCTCCCTACGGAGGGTGCGGCGGACGATCTCGGCGACGGCGATGGCCGCCAGCGGGAACGTCACGTACGGGTACAGGCTCCACACCCATTGCCCGAGCGTCCCGCGGAACACCTCCAGCGAGTAGGGCGGCGGGAGGGCGGCGTCGGCGAAGGGCGCCTTCAGCCCCCACAGGCCGAGGACCCAGAAGGCCAGCCCGACCCCCACCCCCAGGGCCGCGGAGACGAGCATCGGACCGTACGCGGCCAGCGTCCTGGGGATCGACAGGCGGCGGGTCAGCCAGAACACGCCGGCCAGGGCGCCCAGCACCAGGACGTAGATGGCCACCGTGGTCGGATGGGTCAGGGTGGCCAGGAACATGAACAGGGCCACCGCGCTCCGGGCCCCCCACGACGTCCTGGCCGCCGCGATGAACGGGAGGGTCATGGCCAGCAGGTACAGGCCCATCAGGTTGTCGAGGTAGCCCACGTAGGGCGTCGACAGGAACAGCGCGCCGGAGGCCAGGAGGGTCATCGCGAACAGGAGGGGATCGCGCCGGTGCCGGAAGGCGAACGCGGCCAGGGTGAGCGAGGTGAGCACCGGGATGCCCACCATGAGGATCGTGGTGAACGACACCGAGCCCACGCCGACCACCCGCTGGAGGACCACCCCGGACAGGGGCACGGTCACCCGGTAGCCGCCCGAGAACATCGCGAACGGCCCCCATTCCTGGACGATCTCCCTGGGGGGGGCGTTCATCAGGAGCTCGGCCCGCCACGTGTACCAGGCCGGGTCGCGCGTGGGAGCCGAGAGGGTCGGGTCCAGGAGCCAGTTCCACCCGAAGGCCAGGAGGAGGAGCCCGGCCAGGCCGAGCAGGACCCACGGGCTGCCCAGGATCCCCCGGTCGACGGCCCTCGCTGCCGCCCTCGGCCCGGGCTCCCTGGTGACCGCGTCCACCACTGCCATCGAGGCCCTCCGCTCCTCGCTCAACGCTCCGCCCGACCCTCCATCGGAAGGCCGGGCGGTGGCCACCGAGCATAGCCGAAGCTCGCTCGGCCGGCCGCCGGGCCTCCGCCGAGCCCCGGTTTGCGGGAGTATCGGCGGGTGCTCGAGCGCCTCCGGACCCGCCCAGTGGCCGCCGCCCTGACCGCGGCGGTGGCGGTGCTCGCCGTCGCCGGGGCTGGGATCGTCCTGGCCGGACGGCTCGTGGGGGGAGGAGGCGGGGCCGACAGGCCCTCGATCGTCCTCATCGTCACCGACGACCAGAGGGCCGACATGATGGAGCCCATGCCCATCGTCCGGGAGCGCCTCGCCGGCCGGGGCGTGACCTTCCGGAACGGGTTCGTGGTCAACCCGCTGTGCTGCCCCAGCCGGGCCAGCATCCTCACGGGGAGGTGGTCCCATTCCACGGGGGTCTGGCGGAACAACGTGCCCCACGGCGGGTTCCCGTCGTTCGAGGACTCCTCCACCGTGGCCACGTGGCTGCACGGCGCGGGGTACGAGACCGCGCTGGTCGGCAAGTACCTCAACCGGTACGCCTCCACCTACGTGCCGCCCGGTTGGGACAGGTTCGTGGCCCTGCGGTTCAGCGAGAGCCGGAATTACTACCTGGACTACGAGCTCACGGTGGACGGCCGGGTGGTCCCGTACGGCTCGGCTCCCGAGGACTACTCGACCGACGTCTTCGCCGGCCACGCGGAGGAGTTCGTCCGGAGCGCCGAGGGGCCGATCTTCCTGTACTTCGCGCCGTGGGCTCCGCACGAGCCCGGGGTGGTCCCGCCCCGCCACGAGGGCCTGATCGGGTGGGAGGAGCCCCCGCGACCCCCCAGCCACTTCGAGGAGGACGTGTCGGACAAGCCGAGCTGGGTTCGCCGGCTCCCTCCCGGGGACCCGGCCACCGTGGCCGAGCTGGACCTCCGCCGGCTCGACCAGGTCCGGACCCTGCCGGCGGTGGACGAGGCGGTGGGGCGGATCCTGGACGCCCTGGCCGACACCGGACGGCTGTCGAACACCCTGATCGTGTTCACCTCGGACAACGGCGTGTCCTTCGGGGAGCACCGCTGGGACAGCAAGCTGGCCCCCTACGAGGAGGACCTCAGGGTCCCCCTGGTGGTCCGGTTCGACCCGCTCACCGCGGACGGGGTCGTCCACGACGCCCTGGCCCTCAACGTGGACCTCGCTCCCACGATCGCCGAGCTGGCCGGGGTCGATGCGCCCGGGGCCGAGGGGATGAGCCTCGTGCCGCTCCTGGCCGGCCGGGAGACGGCCTGGCGGGACGGGTTCCTGATCGAGTCGGTGGGGAACCGGCCCGGGGTCACGAGCTACTGCGGGATGCGCACGACGCGGTACACCTACGTCCTGTACCGGACCGGCGAGGAGGAGCTGTACGACCTGGAAGCCGACCCCCACCAGCTCGAGAACGCGATCGGGGACCCCGCCCTCGCCGCCGTGCGGGCCGAGCTCAGGGCCAGGACCCTGGAGGCGTGCCGCCCCCCACCGCCCGGCATGGTCCTGCCGTCCGAGTGAGACGGGTCAGGCCCGGGCCTCGGGGAGGCAGGGCAGGTCGGCGAGCATCCGGGAGGGGTAGGCGGCCCGGAACACCGGGTCGTCGCGTTCCCGGGGGTCCAGCCGCTCCGGCCGGGCGGCGTTCATCCCCTTCGTGTACCGGTTCAGGAACGCGGCCACGTCGAGCAGGGTGTGCCCGTGCTCGCGGAGCTCCTCCGTGTCCACGTAGATCTGGGTGGGGCGCACCTTCTGGATCACGGGGCGGTCATCGTCGTCGCCGTCGAACTGCTCCTGGAGGTGGGCCTGGAGGCGGCGCTGCCCTATCGCGAAGGCCTCGGGGTCCTGGGGGTTCAGGCCGTGGTCGGCGGTGAGCACGAGCACCCAGTTGCCCTCCCCGACCTGCCGATCGAGGAACCGGATCAGCTCGGGGAGCTGCGCGTCGGTGGCTCTCAGCGTGTCCCTCTCCTCCGGGCTGTTCATGCCGTACCGGTGGGCCATCCCGTCGATCAGCTTGTAGTTCACGAAGAGCAGGTCGGGGACCTCGTCGGCGCCGAACCCCTCGCGCACCACGATCTCCTCCAGGACGCGGGTCTGATAGGGGAGGCGGGCCGGCGAGTTGAACCCGCCGCCCATCTCGGCGATCGCGTGGCCCAGCCACGTCCCGTCAGCCAGGCCATCCTCCAGGTCCAGCGCGAGCATGTCCCGGTCGGTGCTGCCCACATCGTTCACGTAGCCGGGGAACGTGAAGACGTCCTCGATCTCCTCGGGGTTGTTCCACGCGAACCCGACCACGTTCGAGTGCAGAGCGGCCACGTCCCGGTCGCCACCCTCGAGGCCGGCCCCGTGGCCGACCATGCCCAGGTGCCAGCGCTCCTGGGCCAGGACCCCGATCTTCGGCTCGTTGCCCATAGCTGCGTCGAACAGGTCGGCCAGGGCCGGCTCCAGCAGCAGCTCCGGGCCCAGGGACCACGAGTCGATCGCCCGGCCGTCCGGCCCGCGGACCTGGCTGTCGGTGAGGCCGTGCCGCCGGGGGAAGGCTCCGGTGCCGAGCGTGGCGTGGATCGGGGAGGTCACCGAGGGGGCCGAGCCCACCACGGCGTTCTCGTACCAGGTCCCCCGCTCGGCCAGCGCCCCGAGCTCGGGCCAGTCCTCGGCCCACCGCTCCAGGACGTACCGGCCTCCGCCGTCCCAGACCACGGTGACCACGAGGCGCGGAGGGTCCGGTCGCCTCGAGGCGGCGGGCACGATGGCCTCCCGGAGGGGCGACCCGTCGGGGGCCTCGAAGTCGAACCGGATCAGCTCGGCGATCGTGGGGGCCACGTCGGCCATCGTCACCGGACGGGTCGGCCGGGCGCCCGCTTCCACGTGTCCGGGGCCGAGGAGGAACATCGGGACCCGCTGGTACACGTCGAACGGCCCGTTGTGGGAGAGCCCGCCGTTCATGTAGTTTGGCTCCTCCGGGACGACCTGGAGCTCCGCTGACCGGCCGGTCCGGGTCCCCCGCCACATCCTGACCAGGTGCTCGTGGTCGACCCGGCAGGCCTGCTCCGCGATCGGGCCCGAGGCCAGCGGCCGGGCGGCGGGGGTGGTGGACGTGACCGACGTCGGCTCCGGCGGGCCGTCGCCGGGCGCGCTGGGTCGCACGAGCAGGGCCCGGCCTCCCAGGAAGGCGGCGGCGAGGACGGCTCCGGCGACCGCGGCACCGAGCGTGCTGGAGCGCCGCCCGAGCCGGCGGCTCACCCGCCGTCCTCGGGGAGGCAAGGCAGGTCCTCGAGCATCGTCGTCGGGAAGGCCGCCGAGAAGACCTTCTCGTCCACCGCCTCCGGGGGAACGTCCTCCGGTCGCTTGGCTCCCCGGCCCCGCGTGTAGTAGAGCACGTACCCGGCCACCTGCTCGACCGTGAAGCCGTGCTCCTCGAGCTCCGCCGTGTTCAGGTAGATCTGGGTGGGCCGGACCTTGACGACCACCGGCACGTCGTCGTCGTCGAGATCGAACGTCGCCTGGAGGTTGTCCACCAGCCGGGGCACCGAGATCCGCACGGCCCCGGTCAGATCGGGGTCGGGGACGTGGCCGTGGTCGGCCGTGACGAACAGGACCCAGCGGTCCTCGCCGACCCGGTCGTCCAGGAGCTCGACCAGCTCGCCGAGGTAGCGGTCCTGCTCGACGACCGTGTCCCGCATCTCCGGGGTGTTGACCCCGAACGCGTGACCCACCTCGTCGATGATCTTGTAGTTCACGAAGAGGAGGTCGGGGACGTCGTCGGCCCCGAACCCCTCGCGGTCGATGATCTCCTGGACCAGGCGGGTCTGGTACGGGATCCGGGCCGGGGTGTGGAAGCCGCCGCGGAGGTGCTCGTCGGCGAAGTCGTGCCCTCGCCACGTGCCGTCGGGCGTGCCGTCCAGGCGGTCCACCTCGTCGAAGTAGGTCGACAGGTCGGGGAGGTCGTTCACGTAGCCGGGGAGCTCGTACAGGCCCTGGAGCTTGGGGGGGAGGTTCCAGACCACGGTCTCGGCCCCCTCCTCGCCGCCCTTCTGGCGGAGCACGGCCAGGTCCGCGTCCCCGCCGTTCCACATCCTCCCGTGACCGATCATGGCCAGGTGCCAGGAGAGCGTGGCCACCGCCCCGATCTTGGGCTCGTTCCCCATGGCCAGGTCGTACAGGTCGGCCAGGGCCGGGACGGAGATCACGGCGGGCCCCTGCTGCCAGGCTCCCTGGACCGCCTGCCCGATCCGGACCTGGCTGTCGCCGACCTTGTGGTGGATGGGGAACGCCCCGGTGCCCAGGTTCGCGTGGATCGGCGCCGTGACCGACGGCGACGAGCCGACCGTGCCGTTCTCGTACCAGGTCCCCCCGGGGATCATGCCCTCCAGGACCGGCCAGGAGCCGGGATGGGCGTCGAGCACCACCCGGCCGCCGGCGTCCCACACGACCGTGACGATGAGGCGGGGGGGCTCGGGCCCGGGCCGCTCCTCCCGGGGCACGAGGGCGCCGGAGAGAAGCCGCCCGTCGGGCGCGTCGAACTCGAAGTCGAGGAGCTCGGCGAACGTCGGGGCGATGTCGGCGAGGGTCACGTCCCGGTCCACGGAGCCCTGGCCGCGGATGTACCCCGGGCCGTACAGGAGGAACGGGACCCGCTGGAGGTAGTCCCACGGGCCGGAGTGGCTGAGCCCCCCGTCCATGAAGTTCGGCTCCTTCGGGACGATCAGGACGTCGCCCACCCGGTCGGGCGGGGAGCCGCGCACGATCCTGGCCAGCTGCTCCGGCGGCAGCGCGCAGGCCGCCCGGGCCAGCTCGCCCGGCTCGGGGCTCCCCACGGATACCGGGCTGGTCGGAGCGGTTCCCGTGGGCCCGGCCGAGCCCGCCGGGTCCGGGGCACCGTCGCCCGTGCACGCCGCAGCGACGAGCAGCACGGCGAGCAGCAGGGCGATGGGCGGCGAGAGATAGGGGCGGCTGAGGCGCGAGGGCATGCGGTTCGACGAGGTCGGGGGCCGGCGGAACGGACGGCTACAATAGCAGCCGGAGCTCCTTCCGGGCGACCTTCCCGACCGGCGTGAGGGGGAGGGTGTCCACGAAGCGGACCTCCCGGGGCCGCTTCGGCTTCCCCAGCCGTCCCTCCAGGAAGCCGAGCACGCCCTCCTCGGTGGCCTCCGCTCCGGGGCGGAGGACCACGAAGGCCACGGCCTCCTCGCCATAGACCGGGTCGGGCCGCCCGACGACCCCGGCCATGGCCACGGCGGGGTGCTCGGCCAGGGCCTCCTCGATGTCGCGGGGGTAGACGTTGATACCGCCCCTGATGATCACGTCCTTCAGGCGCTCGACGACGTGGAGGTGGCCGTCCTCGTCCATCCGGCCCGCGTCGCCGGTGTGCAGCCAGCCGTTCCGGAGGGTCCGGGCGGTCTCCTCGGGCTGTCGCCAGTAGCCGGCCATCACGTTCGGGCCCCGGCAGCAGATCTCCCCGATGTGGCCGCGGGGGACCTCCCGGTCGTCCTGGTCGAGCACGGCCACCTCGACGCCGGGCAGGGGGATCCCCACCGAGCCCGGCCTGCGGGCCACGCTCGGCCGGTTCGTGCACAGGGCGGCGGTCCCCTCGGTCAACCCGTAGCCCTCCAGGACCACCGAGCCCGTGCGGCGCTCCCACTCCGCGGCTACCTCCACCGGGAGCGGCGCTGCGCCGCAGGTCACGAAGCGCAGGCTCGACAGGTCCCGTTCCTCCAGGGGGGCCTGGAGGAGGAACTGGAGCATCGTGGGGACCACCGTGGTCCTGGTCACCCGGAACCCCTCTATCGCGTCCAGGAAAGCGAGAGGGTCGAACCACTTCAGCAGCACGCCGAAGCCCTTCACGAACAGGCCCGAAGCCGCGACGAGGATCCCGAAGGAGTGGGCCAGCGGGAGGGCGGAGAGGGCCACCTCGTCGTCGCCGACCTCGCTGGCCTTGACTCCGGCCTCGGCGTCGAAGGCGATGTTCCGGTGGGTGAGCATCACGCCCTTGGAGGCCCCCGTGGTGCCTCCGGTGAAAAGCAGCGCGGCCAGGTCGTCGTCGGCGCGGGGCACCGGGTCATCGAGCGGGTCCGCCGCCAGGAGGTCGTCGAAGGCCACCACGCCCTCGTCCCGCTGCGGGCCGGTGACCACGAGGTGGCGTGGGCCGGGGACGCCCTCGACGGCCTGGCGCACGACCGGGAGGAACTCCGGGCTGGTCACGGCGACAGCGGGCTCGGCCTCCCGGACGATCCGGGCCACCTCGGGAGGCGAGAGCAGGAACAGGACCGGCGTGACCGCGCCGCCCGCCCGCCAGGTCCCCTGGTACACCGTGCCCACCTCGGTCCCGTTGGGCAGCATGACCAGCACGCGCTCGTCCGGCCGGAGGCCGAGCTCGCGCAGCCCGCCGGCGAACCGGTGGGCCATCGACGACAGCTCGAGCGAGGTGTACGTGCGGCCCTCGAAGTGGAGCCGCTCGTAGTCCCCGTGCTCCTCGTCGTGCCGGTCGGCGAGCTCCGGAAGCGTCGCCACGATGGCGATACTCCCACCTCCGCCGGCGGGGCGCGAAGCCGCGTTCGACGCGGTGGAGGGGGACTGGATAGGGTTCCCGCGTGGCCGTGCGGATCGGGGTCGGGCTGTTCACCGGGCAGGTGCCGCCGGGTTCGGGCCGCACCTTCGCCGAGGAGTACCGGGAGGCCCTGGACCTCGTCCGGCTGGCCGAGACGCTGGGGTTCGACTCGGCCTGGGTCAGCGAGCACCACGGGTCCTCCGACGGCTACATGCCCTCCCTCCTCCTGATGCTGGGGGCCTTCGCGGCGGCCACCGACCGGATCCGGCTGGGAACGGGCGTGGTCCTCACGCCGTTCCACGACCCGCTCCGCCTGGCCGAGGACGCCGCGGTCGTGGACCAGCTGTCGGGCGGGCGCCTGGTCCTGGGGCTGGGCCTGGCCTGGCGGGAGGAGGAGTTCCGCATGTTCGGGCAGCCCCCGGAGGAGCGCCTGGCCCGGACCCTGGACGCGATCGAGGTCTGCCGCCGGGCCTGGACCGGCGAGCGGTTCTCGTACGAGGGCCGGATCCACTCGTACGACCGGGTGCGGATCATGCCCCCCTCGTTCCGGGAGGGAGGCCCCCCCATCTACCTGGGCGGCCACGTCGAGGCGGCGGCCCGGCGGGCCGGACGGGTCGCCGACGGCTACATCCGGAGCCGGAGCGGCCTGGACGCCGCCAGGGAGTCGCTGTCGTGGGCCGAGGAGGGCGCCCGTGACGCCGGGAGGGATGCCGCGGCGCTGGGGTTCGCCCTGATCCAGAACGCGTTCGTGTGGGAGGAGGGCGACGGGTCGTGGGACCGGATCCGCGGCGCCGTGGCCAACCAGTTGGGGGTGTACCAGGCGTGGGCCCAGGGCCACGACACCCCGGAGCACGACAGCCTGGAGATCCCGGAGATGGACGACGGGATGCTCCGGGCCCTCACGCCCGCCGGGACGCCCGACGAGGTGATCCCGGCCCTCCGCCCGATCGTGGAGGCCTTCGGCGACCGGGGCGACTTCGACCTGATCGTCCGCCTGCACTACCCGGGGATGACCTTCGAGCAGAGCTCCCGGGCGATGGAGCTCTTCGGCGGGCGGGTCCTCCCCGCCCTCCGCGGCACCTGACCCGCCGGAAGCCGTCGTGTAGCCGGCAACAACAACCCCTGGAGCTGACCTACCCCTTGGCCCTCGCCCTACCTAGACTCCTGACCATGACGCTGAACATGACTGCTATCACTCAACGGCACGCCTACCAAGCGGCCGACTACCGGCTCACCGACGCCCAGACAGGTGAAGTCCGCGACTTCGAGACACAGAAGTGCGTCATTGTGACTACGTTCTCCTGGACCGCTCTGGTCTGCTTCACCGGAATCGGCAGAACATCGTCCCTTGACATCAGCGAGTGGCTTGCGGAACAGGTAAAGAGTGTTGGGCCGGATGAGCCCTTTGACACACTAACCGACGCGCTGATATCCGCGGACAGCTGGCTCAAAGCCGTACCGGAAAAGCACAGAAGGCACTCCTTTTCGATAGCAGCATTCATTCGCAGCCAGCCGGTCTTCCAGCTGATCAGCAATTTCGAAACTCCCACGGGCCTCATGAGGGCTCCTCAATCGCACTTCTCGCTCTACACGGTTAGAGTGGCACGGCCAACGGTATTTCTTGCGGGGCAGCGAAGTGCCATCACGAGGGCAGAAAGACGTCGGCTTGCTGCCTTCGTCAGCAGGGATCCGGCTCCAGGGTCCGTGCACTCCCTCCTTGTGGAACTCAACGAGGCGGCCGCGACGCGATCTGAATTCGTGAGCGCCGCGTGCTTCACCGGCCACGCCACCCATACCGGAGAGTGGGATGGCAGACCACATGGTGTTGAAGGGCGCCCTTTCTTCCCCAGCTTCGTCGTGCCCAAGGGGATGGAGGAGGCAATCAAGAGGCTACTGGATGATCAGTTCGGGCCAGGGCGGGCGCAGCTCGTCGGATTGACGGGAGCTCGGGCCGAGGCCTCCAATGACTACCATCGGCTCCAAGTTCGAGAGAAACAATCCGACCCGAGCGTGCACTCCAACTACGGAGCCTTCCTGGCGGATCAACGTAGAGACTTGGAGGGAGCAGAGAAGCAGTACCGGAGGGCCCTCGAACTGGATCCAAGTCATGTGAACGCGCTCGGCAACTTGGCGAATCTGCTCTGGTCGAGGGGCGAGACTGAGGAGGCACTCGAACTCTACACGAGGGCACTTGAGATTGATCCTGGGAACGAGAATGTGACTTGGAATTTTGCTCGAGTGCTCGCCTCGACTGGGCGATTAGGCGACGCGACGGGCATCCTCGACTCCGGAATCGGTCGCCATCCTGAGAGTGGCCGCCTGCGCCTTCTACGAGCGGAAAGCCTCCTCATGGCAGGCGATCCCAAGGGTGCCCTCGAAAGCGCTCGCCATGCCCGCGAGCGGGGCGCCGACCAAGCCAAAGTGGAGGCAGCATTTGCGGTGGCCCTCCAGATGGGAGGTGCCTCCGTTGGAGAGTGCATCGCGGCCTACCGGGTGGCGTTGTCCATTGACTCGGCCAACGCAGCGCTTCGCCTCAACTTGGCTCAACTCCTATTCTTACGGGGCGACGATGCTGAGGCGAGATGGGAACTCCGGGAAGCACAGCGGCTGGGGCTTGACTCTCCGTCGCAATTGGAGGCGCTCTTCTACGAATTGGCACATGTCTCGACCGACATTTCCAGAACAATCCAAAGAATCAACGATATCCTCTCCGCGGGTGTCCACCTCAATTGGAACGTTCAAGCCAACGTCGACAAAGTTGCAGAGACTCGACCCAGAACAGGCCCTCTGCTATCGATGCTCTATCGGATAATGGCCGGACACGAATCACAGTCCGCGCTCGAGGGGCTGACCTCTGAGCTCGAACATGAGCTTGCAGACGGCTAGGCTGCGTGTGACACGTGCCTCTTGCCGGACGGGTTCGCAGAAATCGTCCCAAGGCCCGGGCTGATGCTCTAGGGCGTGAGATTGCTCGTCACCACCGCTCGGCGGTCCTGGGGCGGTCGCACCTGCCGGGCACCCCCATCAGGTCAGACACTGTCCGGGCGTTGCGAGCGCGTTGGGCGGCGTCGGATTAGGCTTCCGGTGAGGCCATGGCGGCGATACGCGAGGTCATGAGCGAGGGGTTGGTGACCGTGGAGCCCACGGCCACGGTGGCGGAGGCCGCCACCGTGATGGGCGAGCGGCGGGTGGGATGCGTGCTGGTCATGGACGGCGGCGCGCTCGCCGGGATCTTCACGGAACGGGACATCGTCAGGGCGCTGGCCGCGCACTTCGACGCGGCCGGGCACCCGGTGGAGAGCTGGATGACCCGGAACCCGATCACGATCGCCCCGGACGCCACCACCGGGGACGGCCTGGACCTGATGCTCACGGGCGGGTTCCGCCACCTCCCCGTGACGGACGGCGACCAGCTCGTCGGCGTGGTCTCGATCAGGGACCTGTCCGGCGCGGCGACCGACCGAGGCTAGAGACCGACCGGTCCTCAGAACCCGGTCCTGGGCTTCTCCGGCAGGTCCTGGGAAGCCTCCTTCAGGGCCGTCCACACCTCGCGGAACACGTCGGCGGCGAACGACGCGGGCTGGCTGCCCTCGCCCCCCAGCGAGCCGCGCACGGCGGCGGCCGTGAGGTCCACCGCCTTCTCGAACAGCGCCCAGTCGATCTCGCGTGCCACGTCGGTTCCTCCTCGCGGTGGTCCTCGAGCTCCCTGTGAGGCGCACAGGCTAGCGCACGCCAGGGAAGCAGACCCCACCGACATCGTGGTGCTCGCTTCCTTCTCCGGCCACCGGGCCCCGGGTAGCCTGGGGGGCGACCGTCTCGGGGAGGAGGGACCCTATGGAGACCACCATCGAGCCGACCGTCGCCGTCTCGAGGGGGCGGCGCATCGCGTTCAACGTCCTGCTCGCCCTGCTCGTCGTCTTCGCCATCGGGTTCGGCCTGTTCTCGATGATCGGTGGGGCGGCCGGGGTGGCGGACCGCGAGGCGCACCGGTTCCACGACCTGGAGGGCGGCATGGGCCTCGTGGTGCTGCTCGGCATCCCGGCCGTGACGATGTTCAGGGACCCGTCCCGGAGGGTCGCCGAGATGCAGCTCGTCATCCTCTACATGGTGGCCATCCACATCGCCATGGCGCTGTCGGCGAAGTACAGCCCGTTCATCCTGCCGTTCGTGGTGGTGATCGCGGCCCTCGCGGTGCTCCATCCGGCCCGGGATCGGCTCCTCCGGATGAACGGGCCATCGTGGCCGATCGTGGCCCTCACCGTGGCCGCCGCGGCGCCGCTCGTCGCCTACGCCCTCGGCCAGGCCGAGCTCCAGCGGAACGACCCCGGCACCCTGCACGCCGAGGAGGACCACTGGATGACCCAGGCCTCCATCGCCCTGCTCTTCGTCCTCGGTGGTCTGCTCACGGCGCTCCGGGGCTCCGGC
>JACQTL010000251.1 GCA_016210805.1 Actinomycetota bacterium
GAGGTCCTCGAGGAGGCGCCCTCCCTCGCCGAGCACGTCTTCGACGCGCATCTCTGCCTCGGGGAGTTCTCCCTCTATCTCCCGGAGGGCCCCGAGCACGCGGAGGGCTTCGCCCGCGAGCTGCTGGGGATAGCCGAGGAGCATGGTTCCGGCCACGGACGAGCCCTGGCGGTCCTGATGCTGGGCGAGACGGAGCTCTTGTCCGGGGAGCTCGAGCAGGCCGAGCGGAACCTCTCGATGGCGGCGAGGCTTCACCGGGACGCGGGCGCGGCCTCGGGGCACGCCCTGTCGACGGAGCGGCTGGCGGAGGCGGTGATGGCCCGGGGAGGACGGAGCCAGGCCGGAAAGCTCCTCCGGGAAGCCCATCGGCTGGCCCTGGCGTCGCCCCTCGTCTCCCACCTGCTGATCCGGGTCCATGGGGCCAGGGTCCGGGGCGCCCGGGGTGCCGGGGGCGCTGCCCGGGCCCTGGACGAGGCGGAGGTGGAGCTCCTCGGGCGTGAGGTGTGCGACCCGTGTTCGATGGGGTTCCTCACCGCCGCGGCGATCGCCTCGGCCCGGGCCGGCGATCTCGAGCGGTCGGGCCGGTACCTCGAGCAGGCCGAACGGGTCTCGGGGATGTGGCAGGGCGGGGCCTGGGCCGCGGCGGTGTGGGAGGCCCGCGCGGAGCTCCGCCTGGCCGAGGGCGATCCTCAGCAGGCCGGGGCCCTGTTCTGGGAGGCCGCCGAGGCGTTCACCCAGGCCGGGCATCCCCTGGACGACGCCCGCTCCAGGGCCGCCGCCGAGCGCGCCAGGGCGGCCCGATCGGGGAACGTTTCGGGAACGCCTGGCCCATAGCCTCCCACCAGCCGGTGTGGGACCGCCGGAAGGAGGAGAGGAAGCGATGGCCACGGACATCCGTTCGGAGTTCGACCGATTCACGGAGGGGTTCCGGGGCGAGCACCGGGCGGCCCGCGACATATTCCTGGGGATCGCCCGGGCCCTGAGGGACCGGGACCCGGCCAGGATCGGCGACCTGATGGCCCAGGCGAACGAGGGCATCGGGACGCACATGCAGTACGAGGAGGAGGAGATGTATCCGGCCCTGGCGTCGCTGTACGGCGACGAGTACGTGGAGCGGATGCTCCAGGACCACGACCGGGCATTCGGCGTGGCCGGCCGGCTCATGGAGCTCTCCCAGCACGACCCCATCACCGACGAGGACGTCGAGGAGGGGAACCGGCTGGTCCAGGGGATGCTCCCCCACGTCACCGACTGCGACGGCCTGGTGCTGGCCATCGAGGTCATACCGGAGGAGCGGCAGCGGCGGATCTTCGAGGCTCGCGACCGGGCCCTGGCCGGGGGTCTCACGATGATGGAGTGGGGCGAGCGGCGGGGCCGGGCGCCACTGCCGCCGACGTAGGAAGGAAGGGCGATGACACGCGAGCACTACGCGTCGGGCAACTGGACGGTGAAGGCGGGCCGGGAGGAGGAATTCATCTCCCGGTGGGGGGACTGGCTGAGGAAGAGCAGCCGAGACGTCGACGGGTTCGGCTCGGCCCGGCTGATGCGGGACGTGTCGGACCCCCGCCACTTCGTGTCGTACTCGGACTGGGCCACGCCGGAAGCCCGCGACACGTGGAAGCAGAGTCCTGAGTTCGCCGAGGGGTTCAGCTCCTGCCGCGAGCTCTGCGACGCCTTCTCCGGCGGCGACTACACGCAGATCGTCGGCGTCTGACCCGGTACGCTCGGCGCGTGGATGGCGCCGCGCCGCTTCGCATCGGGACGCGCAGGTCGGCGCTGGCGATTGCCCAGGCCCGGGAGGTGGCCGGGCGGCTGGAGGCCGCCGGGTTCGCCTCCGAGCTGGTTCCGATGAGCACCTCGGGGGACCGGGGGGCGTCCGTCTCCCGCTCGCCGCAGGGGCTCAAGGGCCTGTTCGTGGCCGAGATCGTCAGGGCGCTGCAGAACGGCGAGGTGGACCTCGCCGTGCATTCCGCGAAGGACCTGCCGGCCGAGGATCCCGAGGGTGTGGTGGTGGCCGCGGTTCCCGAGCGGGCCTCGCCCTTGGACGTGCTCGTCCGCCGGACCCCCGAGCCGCTCGGGGAGGGCACCGCTGTGGGGACCTCGTCGCTCCGGCGGCGGGGGCAGCTCGCGCGGGCCCGGCCAGGGGTCCGGTTGGTGGACGTGCGGGGGAACGTCGACACGCGCCTGCGGAAGCTCCGGGACGGCGAGGTGGACGGGCTGGTGCTGGCGGCCGCCGGGCTGGCCCGGCTGGGGATCGAGGTCGAGCACGCCGAGGAGCTGGGGGTCGCCGAGATGGTCCCGGCGCCCGGGCAGGGGGCGCTGGCCGTCCAGGCCCGCGCGGGGAGCGAGTCCGCGGGGTGGGCGGCCCGGATCGACCACGGCCCCTCGCACGCCGCGTTCGAGGCGGAGCGGCTGGTCATGGACCTCGTGGGCGGGGGATGCGCGCTGCCGCTGGGGGCCTACGCGGAGGTGGCCGACGGGGAGGTGTGGCTCCGGGCCGTCGTCCTGTCGCCCGACGGCGCGCGGCGGGTCGGGGCCCAGGCCCGGGCGAGCACGCCGGAGGAGGCCGGGCACCGCGTGGCCTCCCGCCTGAAGCGGGGCGGCGCCGATGCGATCCTGGCCGAGGTCTACGGGTGATGGCCGGGCGGCGGTTCCTGGTCACCAGGCCGGCCGAGGAGGCCGCCGAGCTGGCCGACCTGCTCCGGGCGGAGGGGGCGGAGGCCATCGTGGCTCCCACGATCCGGATCGAGCCCCTCGAGGGGGAGGCGCTCGCCCGGCTCGACACCGCGGCCCGCGAGCTGGCCGATGGGGCGTTCGAGTGGGTCGCCTTCACCAGCGTGAGGGCGGTGGACGCCGTGCTCGGGCGCCTGGCCGCCCTGGGGTACGGGCCGTTCCCCGCGGTGGTCCGAGCCAGGCTGGCGGCGATCGGCACGGCCACGGCGGACCGGCTGGCCGAGGCCGGCCTCCGCGCGGAGCTCGTGCCGGAGCGGTTCACCACCGAGGGGCTGGCCCAGGCGTTCCCGGAGGGGACGGGCCGGGTGCTCACACCCCGGGCCGACGTCGCTCCCGACGGGCTGGAGGACGCCCTCGCGGCCAGGGGGTGGTCGCCCACCCGGGTCGACGCCTACCGCACGGAGCTCCCCGACGCGCTGCCCGACGAGGCCCTGCGGGCCCTCCGGGAGGGGCGGATCGACGCGGTGGTGTTCACGAGCGCGTCGACGGTGCGCGGCTTCGAGCGGCTGGTGTCCGGGGTCGGGCTCCCGCCCGCTGTCTGCATAGGCCCCGTGACCGCGGAGGCCGCCCGGGCGGCCGGCCTGGAGGTCGCCGCCGTGGCGGAACCGCACACCGTGGAGGGGGTGGTCGCCGCCCTGGTCGGGCTTTCCGGGCGCCTATCATGGTCGGGATGACCGCTCCCTTCCCCGAGCACCGGCCGCGCCGCCTCCGCCGCACGGCGGCCCTCCGGCGAATGGTCCGGGAGACCGACCTCTCCCCCCGGAACCTGATCGCGCCCCTGTTCGTGAAGGAGGGCATCTCGGAGCCCGTCCCCATCGCCTCGATGCCCGGCCACCACCAGCACACGCTGGAGTCGCTGTGCAAGGAGGCCGTGGACCTGGCCGGCGTGGGGGTGACGGCCTTCATCCTCTTCGGGATCCCGGCCGAGAAGGACCCCGGGGGGAGCGCGGCGGACGACCCCGAGGGGATCTCCCAGCGGGGGCTCCGGGCCCTTCGGGAGGAGCTCGGCTCGGACGCCGTGCTGATCGGGGACCTCTGCCTGTGCGAGTACACCGACCACGGCCACTGCGGGGTCATAGTCGGCGAGGGGGACGGAGGCCCCGACAACGACGCCACGCTCGAGCGGTACCGATCGATCGCCGTGGCCCAGGCCCGGGCCGGCGCCGACCTGGTCGCGCCGTCCGGCATGATGGACGGCCAGGTTGCGGCGATCCGGGAGGCCCTGGACAGGGAGGGCCTCGACCGGACCGCCATCCTTGCATACGCCGCCAAGTTCGCCTCGGCTTTCTACGGGCCCTTCAGGGACGCCGCCGAGGGCGCCCCGCGGTTCGGGGACCGGGCCGAGCACCAGATGGACCCGCCGAACGCCGAGGAGGCCGTCCGGGAGATCGAGGCCGACGTCCAGGAGGGGGCCGACATCGTCATGGTCAAGCCGGCCCTTCCCTACCTCGACGTCATCCGCCTGGCCAGGGACGTCACCGGCCTGCCGCTGGCGGCGTACAACGTCTCCGGCGAGTACGCCATGGTGAAGGCGGCCGCCGAGCGCGGCTGGATCGACGGCCGGAAGGCCACCCTCGAGATCCTCACCGCGATCCGCAGGGCCGGGGCCGACCTGATCGTCACCTACCACGCCGGGGAAGCCGCCGACTGGCTCTCCGAGCCATGACCATCAGGGTCCGCCGGGACGCCGAGATCCACGACGTCGACGGGGGGTGGTTCAGGGCCCGGTGGCACTTCTCGTTCGACCGGTACCGGGACCCCGAGAACATGGGCTTCGGGAACCTCAGGGTCTTCAACGACGACCGGCTGGTCCCCGGGGCGGTCTGGCCGCTCCACCCTCACCGCGACATCGAGGGCCTGACCTACGTCGTGGAGGGCTCGTTCCGCCACGAGGACGACGTCGGCGGGCCGCCGGGGCCGCTCCCCGCGGGGTCGGTCCAGCGGATGACCCTGGGATCCGGGGCCAGGCACTCCGAGCAGAACGCCAGCCACACCGAGCCGATGCGGTTCATCCAGATGTGGATCATGCCGGAGGAGCGAGGCCTCACCCCGGGGGTCGAGCAGCGCGAGCTCACAGTGGAGGACCGCACCGACCGCCTGCTCCGGGCCATCGCCCCGGAGGGCGGCGACGCCGTGAAGGTCCACGGGAACGCCGCCGTGCACGTCTCCCGCCTCACCGAGGGTACCGCTCTCACCCACCCGATACCCGGGGGGATGGGGGCCTACCTGTACGTGATCTCCGGCGACCTCGTCCTCGACGGCGAGCGCCTGGGAACGGGCGACGCGGCCAAGGTCGCCGACCAGCGGGAGCTCGGCCTGGCCGCCCGGGCCGAGACCGAGCTCATCGTGGTCGAGGTCGACCTGTCCCGCGGCCCGGGGATCTGATCGCTTTCTTTGTCATTTTGTCATTTCAGCCCTGCCACGGTGGCGATTCGTACTTGTCATTTTGTCGTTTACGCCCTAGCATCACGCGGAGTTGCGGCGGAAAGGACAAAACGGCAAGATGCGGTCCCGGAAGAGATCTCCGATCCCGGCCCTAATCCGATCCCTGTTCGCCGAGAGCGAGACCGTCACCAGCGGGGAGGTCGCGGCCGCGGCCGGGATCACCCGACAGGCCGCGCTCTACCACCTGGTGGCGCTGGTGGAGGCGGGGGAGCTGCGCCGGGAGGGACGGGGACGGGGCGCTCGTTACCGGCGGGACGTGGACCTCTCGCTCGCCTACCCGCTCGAGGGCCTGGGGGAGGATCGGGTCTGGCACGAGGTCGAGGGGAGGACTCCGGAGCTCGCCGACGTCGCCGAGAACGTTCGCTCGATCCTGCGGTTCGCGTTCACGGAGATGCTGAACAACGCCATCGACCACTCCGGCGGTTCCCGGGCGAGCGTCCTCGTCTGGGCGAGGGATCCCGTCGCCTTCGAGGTCGTCGACGACGGCGTGGGCGTCTTCGCCCACGTCCAGCGGAGGTTCGGCCTCGAGAGCCCCCTCGACTCGATCGCCGAGCTGGCCAAAGGCAAGCGGACCACCGATCCGGCCCGGCACACCGGCGAGGGCATCTTCTTCACCTCGAAGGTGGTCGACCGGTTCCAGCTCGAGGGCAACCGCGTCCGGTGGGTGGTGGACAACGTGCTCGGCGATCAGTCGGTCGGAGGATCCCCGATCCGGTCCGGCACGCGGGTCCGCTGCGAGGTGGACCGATCGACGAGGCGGACGACCCGCGAGGTGTTCGATCGCTTCTCAAGCAAGGACACGTACGAGTTCTCCAGGTCGCGCATCGACGTCCGCCTGTACGACCTGGGCGACCGGCTGATCTCCAGGTCCGAGGCCAAGCGGCTGACCGAAGGACTCGATCGCTTCGAGGAAGTGATCCTGGACTTCTCCGGGGTCGAGGAGGTCGGCCAGGGCTTCGTCGACGAGCTGTTCCGGGTCTGGGGAGGGCGGCACCCCGGGACGCGGCTCCACACCGTGAACATGACCTCGGCCGTCGAGTTCGTGGTCGAACGCGGACTGCCTTGAACTCTCAGTGCCTGAGGGACCGCTCGGCGGCCCGCAGGCGGAGCGACAGCTTGGCGATCAGCTTCCGCAGGATGCTCGGGTACCGCTCCACGAGCGGCAGGAACACCCACGACACGATCGAGAGCGTGCGGATCTCGGTCGTGGCGGCCACGGTGGCCGACCGGGGGAGCCCGTCGAGGAGGGACATCTCACCGAAGTAGTCGCCCGGGCCCAGCGTGGCCTTGCGGTTGCCGTCCACGAGCACCTCGGCCTCGCCCTCCAGGATCAGGTGGAAGCCCAGCCCGTCCTCGTCCTGCTCGGCGATGTGCCGGCCGGCCGGGAACTCCATCAGCTTCCCGGACGCCGCCACGCGCTCGAGGTCCCTGCGGGACAGGCCCTCGAACAGCGGGACCCCCTGCAGCGAGCTCGCGATCTCCTTGGCGCCTGTCGTCCTGATCATCGTCGGCCTCCCTTCCCTTGCCCGCATCGTCCCGCCTATCCTTGACCGTCTTGGTCGGGGGAGGGGTGCCGGGGTGCACGGGTCGCGGGTGACGTCGGTCACGGCGGCGGGGTGCCGGCCGTCACCTCGAGCCCGCGCCGGCCCGCGCACGCTGGAACCATGAAGCGGCGCCGCACGCTCCTGGAGCGGCCCGATCCCGACGAGCCGCGACCTGAGCCGACCGCCCCGAGCGGCTCCCATCCCGACGTACCCGTGGTGGACGTCTACCAGCTGCTTGCCGCCCGCCGCTCCGGCGAGAACGGCGAGGGACCGGCCGGCGGGGTGTGGGCCGCCGTCGACTCGGCCACCGACTGGCGGGCGTTCCAGCCCAGGCTCGCCGCGGACGTCGAGATCGTGGTCCACCGACTCCGGTGGGGGAACGACGTGGGGGTCGTGGCCAACCCCCGGGCCCTGGTCCACTACCAGCTCCCCGCCCAGGACATCGAGCTGATCCGGCTGATGGACGGGACCCGGACCGTGGGCGAGCTCGTCCTGGACCGCCTCGGCGCGAAGGGCGGGCTGGCCGTCGAGGACGTCGTGGACCTGGTGTGGCTGCTCTACGAGGGCGGCTTCCTGGACCGGGACTACCGGGACACGTACGGCGCGGTCCGCAGGGCGCTTCGCCCGGTGAGCCGCTTCGGGCAGAAGCTCCGCACGTTCCTGCGGACCCTCACGATCGAGTGGTCGGGCGCCCACCGCCTGGTCCAGTGGATCCACGACCACGGGGGCAGGTACCTGTTCACGCCGGCGGCCAAGGTGGTCGGGGCCCTGCTGGCCGCGGGCGGAGTCGTGGCCTTCGTGGCCGTGGTCCGCTCGGGGCGGTTCGTCCTGGCCGGCGACTCCCTGCCCCTGGCCATCCTGGTCCTCATCGTCCTGGACTACTTCATGGTCTTCGCCCACGAGCTCGGGCACGCCCTCGTCCTGGTCCACAACGGGCGCCGGATCAAGAGCGCCGGGTTCCAGATCTACTTCGGCTCCCCGACGTTCTTCGTGGACGGCTCCGACGGGATCATGCTGGACCGCCGGGGCCGGATCGCCGAGTCGGTCGGGGGGCCCTACGCCCAGGCCCTGGTGGCGGCGGTGGCCTCGCTGCTCGCCCTGGCCTTCCCGGACTGGGCCCTGGCCGAGACCATGTACAAGTACGCCGTCCTCAACTACGTCGTCATCGGGATGAACCTGATCCCGCTGCTCGAGCTGGACGGGTACTGGCTCCTCACCGAGCTCATCCAGGTCCCCGACCTCCGCCACCGGTCGTTCGCGTTCCTGCGGGAGCTCCCCGGGCGGATCCGCCGGCGCCTCCGCCTCACCAGGCAGGAGGTCGGGCTGGCCACCTACGCGATCCTGGGGTCGCTGTTCACGGTGTTCAGCTTCTACACCGCGTACTTCTACTGGAAGACGGTGTTCGGCGGGGTCGTCAGCCGGATGTGGGACGGGGGCGCCGTGGGGCGGGCCGTGCTGCTCGCCCTGGCCGCGTTCCTGCTGACGCCGCTCGTCGTGGCGAGCATGGACCTGGTCAGGGCCACCCTCCGCCGGATCCGGGTCCTGGCCCGGAAGGTCCGGTTCCGGCTCGAGCGAGACTGGCGGGTGGAGGCCGCCGGCCTGATCGACGCCCTGCCCCTCGTCCAGGACCTCCCCGTCGAGTCCCTCAACGACCTGGCCGGGAGGGTCAGGCTCCGGGAGGTTCCCCCGGGCGGCACGGTGTTCAGGCAGGGGGATCCGGCCGACGCCTTCTACGTGGTCCGCAGGGGGAACGTCCAGGTGGTGGAGGAGGACCCGAGGTCCGGGACCGAGCGGATCCTGGCCGAGATCGGCCCGGGGGGCTCGTTCGGGGAGCTGGCCCTGATCCAGCGGGACCCGCGCTCGGCCACGGTTCGGGCCAGGGACCACGTGCAGCTGTTCGAGGTCGATGCCGCCACCTTCGACCGGCTCCTGGCCGACGTGGTGGACGTGCCCGACTTCGCCCCCACCCTCCAGGACGCCGCCGAGCTCCAGAGCCTCCCCCCGTTCGCCCACATGCGGACCGAGCAGCTCCTCCGCCTGGCCCGGGGCGGGGAGTGGGTGGAGTTCGCCTCCGAGGAGGCCCTGATGTCCGAGGGCGAGGTGGGGCGCGACTTCTTCGTGATCGGGACCGGCCAGGCCGAGGTCGTGAAGGACGGCCAGGTGTTGGACCGGATCGGCCGGGGGGACCACGTCGGCGAGGTCGCCCTCCTGTTCGACGTCCCGCGCACGGCCACCGTGGTGGCCACGACCCCCGTGCGGGCCTTCCGGCTGGGCCGCCGGGAGTTCGACCGCGCCCTTGGCGGGGCCTTCCGCTAGGGCACCCTCCGCGACGCCGGGGGCAGGAAGGTCCCGGCCAGGGGGGACATACCGGGGAGGAGGTGGCGGTGATCTGCTGGCATTGCAAGCGCGCGGCCGTGGGGGC
>JACQTL010000247.1 GCA_016210805.1 Actinomycetota bacterium
CGGAGGCCCTGGGCGTGAGCGATGCGGTGATCGGGCTCACCGTGGTGGCCCTGGGCACGTCGCTGCCCGAGCTGTTCACTGCGATCCAGGCGGCCCGCCGGCACGAGGACGAGCTGATCGTGGGCAACCTCCTGGGCAGCAACCTCTTCAACAGCCTGGCCGTGGGAGGCGTGGCCGCCTCGGCCTCGGGCGGGGCGCCGGCCGGGGCCGGCGTGGACGCCGTGGCCATCCTGCTGATGGTGGGGGTGGCCGGCGCGGCCTGGGGGCTGATGGCCAGGAACGGCCGGGTGGAGCGGTGGGAGGGGGGCCTGCTGGTGGGCGTCTACTTCGCCGGGCTGGCCGTCATCGCCATCTGATTCGGGACGCCGGTCATCCCGGCCGCTGGTCGTGGGTCGGTTCGAGGCGGCCCATCTTGGCGCTGTGTCTCGACGACTCCCGCCATTGCGAGTGACAAATCGACTTTGGGTTGTTCACACGCGTGGAAGCTCCGGCCCAGCCTGCCCAGATGTCAGTGGCAGCCTGTAGAAGGGATGGGGGAGGCTTGTGGATAAGTCCCTGGGAGGATGTGAGGATCGTTTGACTGACGAGCCTGCGCGGCCCCAGAGTGCCCCTTCGAAGGAGGAGGTAGCCTTGAGGCCCCAGCCAACCCCCACCTACGCTGCCCGCGAAGCGGAAAGGGTCCGGGAGGCACTCGAACGGTACACCCAGCGCCGCGTCCGGCAGATCCGCAGGGGGCAAGTTCCTTCAGAGGGGTTCGTCCCCCTAGAAGAACTGCAGGTACTCGCACGTGAGTACGCGGCCCGGACTTCACGATCCGGAAGGTTGGATCGACCGGTGGCGCAGGCTTCACGGGTCCGACCTGATCGCCGGCGCGGTAGCTAGCCTCGCTCTCGACCGCCTGGAAGGTCCCGTCCTCGATGATGCGATCGGCATCGAGACCATCTTCTTCTCGGACTTGGACCGCGAGTTCGAGGTTGAAGTCCGGTATCTGGTAGAGCAGCTTCCTGGCGGCCGAGTCTTTCATGTCATCTCGATCCTCAGCCCGGGCGACCCACTGCCTCCCGAGGTGCATGATGACGAGGGCGCCTGATCGGTGGATCCGGTACGTGGAGATGCCCTCGACCCCGAGCGTCTTGACGAGGCCGTCCACGGGCGGGTGGCCGGACACGCCATTCACCTAGAGCTCTCCTCCTCGCTCCTCATGAGCGCCTCGCCGATGTCCCTCTCGTCCTCCCGGGGGAGGTCGGTCCTCCGGGTCCGGGAGAGCACCAGGGCTCCGGCCGCCCCGGCCGCCAGGGAGGCGGTCAGGATCCCGACCTTGGCCACGGCCTCCCGTTCGGAGGTCGTGAAGGCGAGCCCGGCGATGAAGAGCGAGACGGTGAACCCGATCCCGGCCAGCGCCCCGGCCCCCACCACGTGCCACCAGCTCGATCCGGACGGGAGCCGGGCCAATCCGAGACGGACGCCGACCACGGCGCCGAGGACCACGCCGAGGGGCTTGCCCACGACCAGGCCGACCATGACGCCCACCCAGATCGGGCTGGCCACAGCCTCCCGGAGGTCCCCGAAGGACAGGCTGACCCCCGCGTTGGCCAGGGCGAACAGCGGGATGATCACGTAGGAGCTCCACGGGTGGAGCAGGTGCTCCATCCGCCCGAGGGGCGACACGGCGTCCCGGGAGAGGCGAGTGAGGTACAGCCAGTGGTGAGCGTCCGCGTCGGGCGGCCGGGGGTCGTCGACGGTCTCGTCGGCCACCCGGCGGGCCTCGTCGCTCACGGCGGCGGGGCGCTGGAAGGCTATGGCCGGGGTCAGCAGGCCCAGGGCGACGCCGGCGATCGTCGGGTGGATCCCCGACTCGAAGGTGGCGAACCACACCGCGACCCCCAGGACCACGTACACGGGCGAGGACCGGACGTGGACGCGCTGGAGGATGACGATGAGGACCAGGAGCCCGGCGGCGGCCCCCAGGGCGGCCAGCTCGAGGCCGCCCGAGTAGAACACCGCGATCACGAGGATGGCCCCGATGTCGTCCACGATGGCCAGGGCGAGCAGGAAGAGCTTGAGGGCCGGCGGGCAGCGCGGCCCAACCAGGGTGAGGACCCCCAGGGCGAAGGCGATGTCCGTGGCCATGGGGATGCCCCACCCGCGAGAGGCGTCCCCGGTGGGGTTGATGGCCAGGTAGAGGAGGGCCGGGACGACCATCCCCCCGATGGCCGCGAGGACGGGGAGGGCGGCCCGGCGAGGGTCGCGCAGCTCGCCGATCGTGAGCTCGCGCTTGATCTCCAGGCCGACCACGAAGAAGAAGATCGACATCAGCGCGTCGTTCACCCAGTGGCGGAGGTCCTCCTCGATGGCCCAAGGCCCAAGCCGGAACGTGAGGGTGGTGTGCCAGAGGTCGTCGTAGGTCCCCCGCCAGGGTGAGTTCGCCCAGACGAGCGCGGCGGCGGCGGCCAGGAGGAGGAGGATCCCGCCCGCGGCCTCCGTGTCCAGGAAGCTCTGGAGGGCCCGGACCAGGAGCCGGGGGACCCGGCGGTCCGAGCGGGACCACGTGGAGTTGATCCCCCGGGCCTCGTCCTCGGGCCCGGGGCGGGTGTCCTTCACCTGGCCACCTCCGCCTGGGAACACGAGAGGACCGGGTCGCCGACCAGGCTTCCCGGCCCTCCTCGAACGAGGATCATCCTAACCCGGGAGCGCCCGGGCGTGGCCCCGCGTCACGCGTCGGTTCGGGGGGACAGGACCATGCGGACCACCGAGCCGCCGCCGTCCCGGGGGGAGATCTCGAGCTCGTCCACGAGCCCCTCGAGGAGGGGGAGGGACAGGCCCTGCTCGAAGCTGAAGTCCAGCGACTCGGGGATGGCGTCGCCCCCGGCCTCCTCCCGGGGCACGCCCCGGTCGGCCACCGTGACCTCGACCCGCCCCCCGTCGACGGCTCCCACGACGGTGACCGGCTCCTCCGAGCCGGCCCGCGTCGTGACCGTGACGGCGTTGGTGCAGGCCTCCGAGACGGCGAGCTTGACGTCCTCGACGATGTCCGATCCGGGGTCCGAGAGGCGCACGAGCGCCGCGATCACGTGCCGGGCCACTCCCACGAACTCCGGCTGGGGCGGGAAGGCGATGTCGACGTCCGGCCTGGAGGGCTCGGGGGAGGGCACCGGATCAGGCCTTCGAGCCGGCCACTGCCTCGTCGACGGTCCCGAAGATGGGGAAGACCTTCGACAGGCCCGTGATGTCGAAGATCTTGAGGATCTTGTCCTGGGTGACCACGAGGCTGAGGGAGCCCTCCTTGGCCTTGACCCGCTTCAGGCCACCCACCAGCACGCCGAGGCCGGTGGAGTCGAGGAAGTCCACCTCGGCCATGTCGACGACGATGTCCGTGGCCCCCTCCCCGATCAGGTCGATCAGGGCCTGGCGGAGCCGGGGAGCCGTGTAGACGTCGATCTCCCCCCGGAGGGACACGACGCTCACCCCGTCGCGCCGTTCGGTCTGGAGGTCGAGGTCCATACGGTCGCGAAGTATAGGCCAGTCGGCCCCGGGGCGCGTTCGGCCCCCCTCCCCCGGCCCGGGCCGGCGGCCGACTGTTTCGTCCCGAGGTGGTTGAGTTCGACACCCAGCCCTGCCTATCCTTGCGGCCGCCTTGTCGACCGCCCACGCCACCCCCCCACCCCGGCGGGCCGCCCTGCGGCTCGCCGTGCCCGTCGCCCTCGCCGCGGCCCTCGCCGCCGCGGGCGTGCTCGCCTACCGGTGGGTGCAGGGGCCCGTCCCGGTCCGTTCGGTGGGGGGGTCCGACGAGATCGAGGAGCCCGCGGCCGGGCCGTCCTTCGACTTCGAGCTGTCCTCCGTCACCCAGGAGGCGACCGGGTCCGCCCGGATCGCGAGCGCCGACCTCAGGGCGGCCGCCCGGGGCATCCGGACCACGCTCTCCGAGCTCTACCGGGAGGCCTTCCTGGACCCGGCGAACTGGGCCGGGCAGACCTTCGACGAGGCGTGGGCCCTGTTCGACGTGGACGCCGTGGGGGCGGCCCGGGCCGAGGCGGCCACCCTCACGATCGGGCCCGACGCCGCCGGGTTCGAGGCGATCGAGGTCCTGGAGGGCTCGATCCAGGTCAGCGTGCTGGCCGGCGACGACGGCTCGCCGTTCACCGCGGTGGCCCTGGTCACATTCAGCGCCGAGGCGGTGGGCGCCGACGGCGTCCGGGTCCCCGTGAAGAGCGAGGGCGAGTTCCTGCTCCGGCCCTCCGACCGGGGGTGGCTGATCTACGGCTGGGACCTGTCCCGGGGGGCCGGCGACGGAGGGGGGGCCGACTCGTGAGGCGCTTCCGCCGGACGTTCGTGGCCGTCGTGGCCCTGGCCGGAGTGGTGGCCGCCGCGGCGGCGGGCCTGCCCGTCCTCCCGGGGAGCACGGACGCGGCCGAGGCCGCGCCGGCCTTCGTGATCGGGCGGGCTCCCGACGCCCGCCACCTCCCGGCCCTGGACGGCTCCCGCCCCATCTTCATCCTGGTCCTGGGGAGCGACGCCCGGCGCGGCGACGTGGTCCGCCGGGCCCGGTCCGACTCGATCCACATCGTGGCCATCAACCCCGCGAAGCGGAAGGGGACGGTGATCGGGTTCCCCCGCGACTCCTGGGTCCCCATCCCGGGTGTGGGAACCAACAAGATCAACGCGGCGATGGTGGCCGGCGGCCCCGAGCTCACCGTCCGCACGATCCAGTCGCTCACGGGGATCCCGATCGACTACTACGTCCTGACCTCGTTCGCCGGGTTCGTCCGGATGGTGAACGCGGTGGGCGGGGTGGTCGTGGACGTCCCGTACCGGATGAACGACCCCTACTCGGGGGCCCGCTTCGACCCGGGCCGCCAGCGGCTGGCCGGCGGGCAGGCCCTGGCCTTCGCCAGGAACCGCAAGGACACCCCGAACGCAGACTTCAGCCGGAGCCTGAACCAGGGCACGCTCATGCTCGGGGCGCTGGCCGAGTTCCGCAAGGAGGTCTCCAGGGACCCCAGGGCCCTCCTGTCCTGGATCGGGGCGGCGATGCGCAACACCGAGACCGACCTGCCCCTGGCCGAGGTGGTCTCTCTGGCGTTCACGGTGCTCAGCGTGCGACAGGGCGGGATGCGCAACGTCGTGATCCCCGGCAGCGTCGGCTACGCGGGGAGCGCCTCGGTCGTCTTCCTCTCGGGCAGCGCGCGCTCGATCTACGCGAACGTCCGCGACGACGGGATCATGAACTGACAGGACGAACCTCGTTGACCGAGGTCAACGGAAATCGCACGAGCAGGGATCGTAGATCAGCGTGCCGGCGGGGTTCGTCGGACAGGGAGCCGCCAGGCAGCGAGCCCTGATGATCACCTCCGCCCCTGAGGACAGATGAACGCCCGGCTCCGGAGTCTGTCCAACCACGATGTCATCGAGCGGCTGCCCGGCGGTTTCTACCCAGAAGACCAGACCCATCGTTCGGAGCAACTGCGAGGCTTCCGTCCTCGTCAGGCCGACCAAGTCGGGCATCACCAGTTCTCCTCCAGGACGGGTCGTCGTCCCGTCTGGGCGAGGCGGGTCCCCGCCCTGGCACCCAACGGCGGACATGAAGCTAGCCACTGCCAGAACGATGAAAGGACGCTTCAACAAGGTGGCAGCTCGCATTCAGCAGGAGCCCTTCACCGCGTACCACTGATAGTACCTTAGAATCTGACAGGTATCGTACGCGCTCTGCGTGGACTGATTCGACGCCGCTGTCCACGTAGCCCAATGTGCTCCCTGTGGAGTGTCGATTCGAAGCTTGGTGTTTTTCCAATCAACACGATTCCCGCCAGTCGAACCTGTGAGATCGGGATGCGGAGATGTCTCCTGCTGCGAGTAAATCTCGGTCTGTTCCTCTGCATAACATCGCGGGGCACCAGAGGCACCCCTGCAGTCCGAGAGATTGTCGTCCGTCAGCAGCTGCCAGCTGCTAGACCACCAAATCTCCCCGCATTGTCTGTCGTCCCCCGCGACGGTGCAATTACGTGTGCGGAAGATCGTGAACGAGCCCTATGACAGACCATACTGGCCATACCAGGCCCAAATGCTTGACGAAGCTCCCCTGGTCACGTATGTGTAGACACGTGGATATGTAGCCGCCTCCCAACTGTGCTCGCCGTAGCCCACCTCGAGCCAGTCCTCGTTAGCTGAATTCTGTGTCAACACACGGCTCACAACGAACTCCTCATCCGTTGGAGTGGGATCAAGGTGATTCACTTCCGCGTTCCTAATCTCAATCGATACCTCTGCGCCAGCTGCCAAGTCATCAACCGTCCGGTAACCGTTGAAATGGTAGCCAGCGTGGGGTGGCGACGCACCAATCATGTACGTGACACTGCGTCTGTCCGCAAGACATGTCGGCGCCTCGTCACGGGCGGTCTCGGGAATATCCTCATCGGGACCCAGGCCCTTCCAGGCGGGATCCAGAGGGCACACGGGCAGGCCCACATCCTCTGGGCTCGGCCCCGTGTAGATGCCCAAACTCAGGGCTTCCTCATACGTATAGGTTCCCGGTGGCACGCCCTCCTCGACCCCGGTGAATCCCGGGGCGGGGCCCGCCGAGGCTCCGACGATGACAGCAAGTAAGAGGCTTCGGCGCCTGTGCCGCGTCGGGCTCACGCCGTCATTAGGCGCTCGCCACCGGCCGTCGTCAAGCCCCCGGACTTCGACCCCCTGCCTTGGCCCTCCGTGGGAGGGACTCGTCAAGACTTGCCCGCGTCCGACAGAGCCTCAGGCAGAGCCTCAGGCGTACTGGCCGCACCGGGTGCACTCGTACCAGGTTCCCTCGGGATCGAGGCGGAACATGGTGTGGCGCCCGCACCTCGAGCAGCTCCGGATGGCGCGCCCGGGCGAGGGTACGTCGTCCTCCTCGGGCGGCCCGTGTCGGCGGAGCGCCTCGATGTACCGGCGGTACAGGACGTCCCCTTCCGGCCCCGCCAGGTCGTTCCGGCGAACGGCCACGCCTTCATCTCCCTTCGTACCGGCCCGAGTAACTTTCCCCCCGGATCGGACACCGAATCGGCGGGCCGGTCGCGGCTACCATGCGCTCGTGGACCCCCGCGCCTTCGTGGCCCAGCTGACCAGGGACGACCAGGACGCCTCCCCGGCGCACGTCGAGGTGCTCCCGGCCGCGGCCCCCGCGCTCGAGCCGTTCCCGGACCTCCCCCAGATCCTGGTCGAGCGGCTGGCCCTCCTGGGCATCGACGGGCTGTACCCGCACCAGCGGCGCGCGCTCGACGCGGTGATCGGCCGCCGGAACGTCGTGATCTCCTCGGGGACGGCCTCGGGGAAGACCCTCGTCTACAACCTGGCCTTCGCCGCCGCCGCGGTGGGAGACGCGAGGAGCACGGCCCTGTACCTGTTCCCCACCAAGGCCCTGGCCCGGGACCAGCTCCGCCAGGTCCGGGCCCTGCGCCTCCCCCAGATCCGGGCCGCCGTCTACGACGGCGACACCCCCCGGGACGAGCGGCCCCTGATCCGCCGGAACGCGAACCTGGTGATGAGCAACCCCGACATGCTCCACGCGGCGGTGCTCCCGGACCACGCCCGGTGGGCGGACTTCCTCCTCCGGCTCCGGCTGGTGGTCGTGGACGAGGCCCACGTGTCCCGGGGGGTGTTCGGGTCCCACGTGTCCATGGTCCTGCGCCGGCTCCGGCGCCTGGTGGCCCGGTACGGGGGCGACCCCCGGTTCGTGATGGCCTCGGCCACGGTCGGCAACCCCGGCGAGCTGGCCGAGCGGCTGGCCGGGGTGCCCTTCGACGAGGTGGTCGAGGACGCCTCGCCTCGCGGGGAGAAGCTCTTCGTGCTGTGGAACCCCCCCGTCGTGGACGAGGAGTCGGGCGCGCGGCGGAGCGCGATCTCGGAGGCGGCGTGGATCCTGGGCCGGCTGGCCCAGGGCGAGGTGCGCTCCATCGGGTTCACCCGGTCCCGGCGGGCCGCGGAGCTCCTGGCCCAGTTCGCCCGGAGCGAGGTCCCCGCCGCGATCAAGGGCCGGATCAAGTCGTACCGGGCCGGCTACCTCCCCGAGGAGCGCAGGCGGCTGGAGCGGGACCTGGCCGAGGGCCGCCTGCTCGCCGTGGCGGCGACCAGCGCGCTCGAGCTCGGGATCGACGTGGGATCGCTGGACGCGGCCGTGCTGGTCGGGTACCCGGGGACCCGGGCCTCCATGTGGCAGCAGGCCGGGCGGGCCGGGAGGCGGTCCGACGGCTCGCTGGCCGTGCTGGTGGCCCAGGACGACCCCCTCGACCAGTACCTGGTCACCCACCCGGAGGACCTGTTCTCCAGGCCTCCGGAGGCGGCCGTGATCGACCCGGCCAACCCCTACGTGGTCGAGCCCCACCTGGCCTGCGCGGCCAGGGAGCAGCCCCTCGAGGAGGCGGAGGTCGAGCCGTTCTTCGGCCCGCCCGGCGCCGCCGCGCTGGAGGCGCTGGTGGAGCGGGGCGAGCTGGTCCGGCGGGGGTCCACGATCCACCACCGGGGGAGGCAGTCTCCCCACCGGGCCGTGGACATCCGCTCGGCGTCCGGGGGCCTCTTCGCCATAGTGGCCGAGGAGACCGGCGAGCTGCTGGGAACGGTGGACGAGGCCCGGGCGCACTTCCACGTCCACCCCGGGGCCATCTACCTGCACCAGGGGGAGCAGTTCGAGGTCCGCCGGCTCGATCTCGAGGGACGCACGGCGCTGGTCCGCCCGACCGAGGCCGACCACTACACGCAGTCGCGAGACGTCACCGACATCGAGGTCGTCCGGCCCCTGGAGAAGGACACCGTGGGCGACGTCCCGGCCTGGTTCGGGGAGGTGGAGGTGACCCGCCAGGTGGTGGGGTTCGTGCGCAAGCTCCACGTGACCGGCGAGGTGATCGACACGGTGCCCCTGGACCTGCCTCCCCAGACCCTCCGCACCAAGGCGCTGTGGTGGACCATCCCGCAGTCGGTGATCGACCGGGCGGCCGTCTCGCCGGCCGCCCTCCCCGGCGCCGCGCACGCGGCCGAGCATGCCGCGATCGGCCTCCTCCCCCTGATCGCCACGTGCGACCGGTGGGACGTGGGGGGCGTGTCCACCGCCCACCATCCCGACACGGGGTCGGCGGCCATCTTCATCTACGACGGGTACCCGGGAGGAGCGGGCATCGCGGAGCGAGGGTTCCGCTCGGGGGAGCGGCTCCTCCGGGCCACCCTGGAGACCGTCAGGGGCTGCCCGTGCGCCCGGGGGTGCCCGTCCTGCGTGCAGTCCCCGAAGTGCGGGAACGGGAACGAGCCCCTGGACAAGGCCGGGGCGATCGCCCTGATCGCCGCGATCCTGGGTGACCGGTGGGGATGAGCGGAGGGCGGCGGGTCCCGCCCCACGTGGCCGTGTGCGGCCCGGGCGTGGCCACGGAGGAGGAGGCCGCGTGGGCCGAGGAGGTCGGCCGGCTCCTGGCCCTGGCCGGGGC
>JACQTL010000028.1 GCA_016210805.1 Actinomycetota bacterium
GGCTCCGGGAGGAGGGCGTCCTGGCCACGATGGTGGCCGGGAGGGTCCGGATGCTCACCCACGTCGGCGTCTCTTCCGGCGACGTCGACGAGGCCGTCGCGGCGTGGCGCCGGGTGGCCCAGTCGCGGCGTGGCGCCGGGTCCCCCGGGCCCCGACCCTCCGAGGGGGAGCCGTCGTGAAGCTCTTCGGGCCCCGCCATCCGGAGGAGGTCGCCCATCGCGTACCGCCCGGCCAGCGGCTGGTCAAGGGCTGGCCGGTGCTGCACTACGGCCCCATCCCGCCGTTCCGCCCGGATAGCTGGGACCTGCGCGTGTACGGGCTCGTGGAGAACGATTACCGGCTCATCTACGAGGAGCTGAAGGCCCTGCCCAACGCCACCGTGGACGCCGACATGCACTGCGTCACCGGATGGACCACCCTCGACAATGCTTGGACCGGCGTCTCGTTCCGCACGCTGGCCGAGCGGGCCGGCCCCCGGCCCGAGGCGATGTGGGTGATCGCCCACTGCGACCACGGTTACACGTCGAACCTCTCGCTCCAGGCCATGCTCGACGACGACGTCCTGGTGGCCTGGGCGAACCGGGGGGAGGAGCTCACCCCCGAGCATGGCTACCCGCTGCGACTGGTCGTCCCCAAGCGATACGCGTGGAAGAGCGCGAAGTGGCTGCGGGGGCTCGAGTTCTCCGACCGGAACAAGCGCGGGTTCTGGGAGGTCCGGGGCTACCACGTCCACGCCGACCCGTGGCCCGAGGAGCGCTACAGCTACCAGGAGGGCCCGGGGGCGGAGGGAGAGCCGTAGCCGGGCCGCCGGAGCGAGAGGAGAGGGCCGTGGCCGCGTTCGAGGATCTGTGCCGGGAGCTGTTCGGAGCCGCCGACGAGCGGTTCCTGATACTTGACGAGGAGTTGGCGGTGTCGGCGTTCTCCCTGGACCGGCACTACGTCCTGACCTGCACGCTGGCCGACGAGCGCGAGGGCCCCTGGGAGGGCACCGTCGAGGTAAGCGTGGCCTCGGACGCGGCCAACGGCGCCGCGTCGCTGTTCGAGGACGTGTACGACGAGGGGGGCAAGCCGATGGAGGCGGCCTGGGAGGTGTCCGTGCGCTGGCACGGGCCCGCGGTCGCCGACGCCGGGGTGGCCGAGGACGCCGTGGGCGAGATGGCCCGGGCCGCGGGGATCGACCCCGGGGACCTGGTGGCCAGGGCCACCTCGGAGCTGTCGGAGGGATCCTGGGTCCACCACCCCACGTTCGAGTACTTCCTGTGGCTGGCCGACGACGACGACCCGGAGGAGGATGCCGCGCGCCTCTTGGCCATCGCGGAGGACGGGCTGGTCCGCCTCCAGGACCTGGCCCGGTCCTGGCCCCTGGCCGAGCTCCCCGACGAGGAGGAGGAGGAGGGCGAGGTGCTCGAGGTGGAGGGGGCCGAGGAGGCCGAGCTCGCGGCCATGGACGAAGACTAGGGTCGGGGGGCTCCGCCCCCCGACTGCCCCCCGAAACCCGCGAGCGTGACGCTCTGGGTCGGGGGGCTCCGCCCCCCCGACTGCCCCCGAAGATCGGGCGGCGCATGGGCCCGGTCGACTTCCGGTAGTCTGGGTCAGACGTCTGTGATGGACTAGTTCAGGTGGCGATCGGCGATCCGGTCGGCGGTCCGGGTGGCCAGGGCCTGGGCGGTGAGCGTCGGGTTGGCCCCCCCGACCCCCGGGAGCACGCTCGTGTCGGCCACGAACATCCCGGCGACCTCGTGAGCCTCGCCGTGCTCGTCGACCACGCTGGCGGCCGGATCGCGGCCCATGCGCATCGTGCCCATCAGGTGGGACATGAACACGGGCCGGATCCCGGTCCGGTGGACCTCACGGGCCCCGGCGGCCCGCAGGACCTCGGCCCCCTTCCGGGCCAGCCAGTCCTGGCGCTCCTGCGACGCCGGCGTCGGCTCGTACACGACCCGGGGGATCGGGCCGTGCTCGTCGGGGTCCCAGTCGGTGGCCAGGGACACGCGGTTGTCCGGGTGGGCCTCGTCGTTCGTCGAGATGCACAGCGTGAGCGTGCGGTGGTACTCACGGAGGCGGCGGACGGCCGCCCGGCCCCATCCCCGCCCGGCCAGGTCCCAGGGCTCGTCCCCGGTGGGGTCGTCCCAGGTCGCCCCCCCGGTCCCGGCCACGACGGCGGCGAAGGCCTGGGGCCCGTACCCCTGGGCCCAGAACGTGCCGTAGCCCGGGAAGTCGGCCCTGGCCATCGTGACCTGCCCGACGTTCGGGTGGACCTCGCGGTCGAAGAACCCGGTCACGAAGTCCTGGAGGTGCATCGTGAGCCGGCGGCCCACGGCGTCGTGGGTGTTGGGGAGCCGGGAGCTCAGCCACAGGCGGGGGGACTCGATCGAGCCGCAGGCCATCACCACCACGGGCGACTCCACCTCGTGCTCCTGGCCCGTGGCGGTGTCCCGCCACCGGACCCCCCGGACCCGGGCCGGCCGGCCATCCCCGGGGAGCGCCTCCCAGAGGACCGAGGTGGCGAACGCGTTCGGCACGATCTCGCAGCGCCCCGTGGCCAGGGCCGCGGGCACGTAGCTCACGTTGGTGGCCCTCTTCGCCTTGCGCTCGAGGGGGGCGCCGACGGGGTGCGGGCAACCCTGGAGGCAGTGCCCGCACATCGTGCAGCCGTCGGTCTCCGGGTACCGGATCGTGCGGGGGTCGGCCGCCGCCGACATCTCGGCGATGGGGAGGATCGCGTTGTAGCAGGGCTTCCAGGAGGGCGCGGCCACGTCGCGGGAGTCGTTCCGGGGCAGGCCGATCGCCTCGCACCCCTCGGCGAACAGCGCGTCCTTCTCGGCCAGGTCCCGGACCTGGGCCACGGGGAGGAACTCCTCCACCCGCTCGTAGTGGGGGACCAGGTCGGTGTAGGAGAGCGGCCACCTCTTGTCCACGTTGGGGACGAAGGCCCGCGGCGATATCGCGTTGTAGTGCAGGGTGGTGCCGCCCACGCCGGCCACCTGGAGGATGAGCCCCGCCCCCTCCCGGACCCGCCGCCAGGGCGGCCTGGACCGGTCCCCGGGGCCCCACCGGAGGCTCCCCTGGAACAGGCCGTTGGAGTCGTCCTCCAGGAGGGACAGGTCGCGGTCCGGGTCGAGCCACGGCCCGGCCTCCAGCACGAGCACGCGGACCCCCCGTCCGGCGAGCTCCCGGGCGACCACGGGCCCGCAGCCCCCCGCGCCCACCACGACGACGTCGGGGCTCACCCGTCCCCCCGGTAGCTCGAATGGGCGGGGGCCGGGCCGGGGAACCCCATGGCTCCCCAGGCGGCGGGGGGCCGGAGGTGCCCGGTGGCCCGGTCGTACCCCGTCCACTCGGAGTAGACCCCCCCGAGCGTGAACACGAGCACCGCGCCCAGGGCCTCCCGGAGGTCCTGGCTCTCCTCGGCGCCCATCTCGCGGAAGACGCGGTCCCGCTCCGCCGGGTCGAGCTCGGCGAACGCGGCGCCCGGGCGGACGCCGGCCGCGTAGGCGTCGAGCAGGGCGGCCACGAGGTCCACGAACCCGGGGAGGTACAGCTCCATGTTCTCCACCACGTGGTCGACGACGCCCAGCTCGACCGCACCCGGGGCGCCGTCGGTGGGTGGGACCACGGCCTCGACGGCCGCTCGTATCGTCTTGATCGACCCGGGCTCCGGCACGGTGCGATCCTCGCACGGCCGGTCGGCGGATGGCCAGGACGGCCTTTCCCACCGCGCCGCGACGTGGCAGAGTGGTCCGTCGTGGCCCGCGGGGGAGGGGCCGAGAGCCCGACGACCGGCAGGAGGGGGAGTGCGAGTGAGGCACGTGAGGACGATCGCCGGAGCGCTGGTCGTGGCCGCCTTCGCGGTGGCCTGCGGGGCCGGAGGGGAGGGCCGGGGGGACCCCACCGCGACCTCGCCGAAGCCGGGCGACCAGCAGGCCGACACCCGGAGGAACTTCGACCTGGTGGCCCAGGAGATGCTGGAGCGCGCCCTGGCCGCCGCGCAGCAGTGGTTCCAGGCCAACGGGTCCTACGACGGCGCCGACTCCTCGCCGACGGGGCTGGTGACCCTGGAGCCGGGCCTCTGCTACGTGGGGGAGGGGACCCTGTCCACGACCTCCCAGGCCTTCTGCGTGTCCGGCGAGGGGGAGACGGCCGTGAGCGTCTACGCCCTGGGGGACACGTGGTCGGCCGCGGCCCGGTCCCGGTCCGGGCGGTGCTTCACGATCAAGAACGTGGCCGGCACCACGACCTACGGGGGCGGCGACCCGTGCGCCGCGACCGGTGCCCTCATCTCGGCCACCAAGACGGAGTTCTCCGAGCCGGTCGGGTAGCCCTACCCCTCACGGGTCGACCGCTGCGGGGTGATCTCCGCCACGAGCATGCCGGCCAGGATCAGTCCCGCCCCGGTCCACCCTCGCGGCGAGAGCGTCTCCCCGAGGAGGAGGAACCCGCCCAGCCCCGCGA
>JACQTL010000010.1 GCA_016210805.1 Actinomycetota bacterium
CAACCGCCCCGTGTCCGTGGACGACATCCCCCCCGAGCGCCCCGTGGCCTTCCTGTGCGCGGAGTACGGGATCCACCGCTCCCTGCCCATCTACTCCGGCGGGCTCGGCGTGCTGGCCGGCGACATCCTGAAGGAGTCCTCCGACCGGGCCCTGCCCCTGGTCGGCGTGGGCCTGATGTACGCGCAGGGCGCCTTCCACCAGCGACTGGACCCCGCCGGGTGGCAGCACGACTACTGGATGGACTCCGACCCCGAGGGCCTCCCCGCGGCCCTCGTCACCGACCACGACGGGCGCCCCCTCACGGTGACCGTACGGATCTACGAACGCGATGTAGTCGTGCAGGTGTGGCGGGTGGACATCGGTCGCATCCCCCTCTACCTCCTCGACTCGAACCGGCCCGAGAACTCCGTGGTGGACCGGTGGATCACGGCCCGCCTCTACGTCGGGGACCGGGGAACGCGACTGGCCCAGTACGCGCTGCTCGGGATCGGCGGGATCCGGGCCCTCCGGGCGATGGGTTACGACCCGAGCGTCGTCCACCTCAACGAGGGCCACGCCGCCCTGGCCGCCCTCGAGCTCGCCAGGGAGGAGGTCGCGGCGGGGAGCTCCTTCGACGAGGCCGTGGCCTCGGCCCGGTCCCGCACCGTGTTCACGACCCACACCCCCGTGGCCGCAGGGAACGAGGCCTACTCCCCCGACCAGATCGAGGGGGTCCTGGGCCGGCTGGCCGGCGAGATCGGTGTCGATCTGTCCCGGCTCATGGCCCTGGGCCGGGAGGACCCGGACGACGAGGAGGCGCCGATCGGGATGACCGTGCTCGGCCTCCGGGTCAGCCGGGCCGCGAACGGGGTGAGTGACCTCCACGGCCGGGTGGCCCGGCAGATGTGGCGGCCCCTCTACGCGGGCAGCGCCGAGGAGGACGTCCCGATCGGGCACGTGACCAACGGCGTCCACCTCCCCTCCTGGATGGCCCTGCCCATGCGGGAGCTCCTGGACCGGCACCTCGGTGCGGGCTGGGAGGAGCGCGCCCACGACCCGGCCACCTGGGCCCGCGTCGACGACATCCCCGACGAGGAGCTCTGGGAGGTCAGGTGCGCGATGCGGGCCGACCTGGTCACGTACCTCCGGGAGCGGAGCGCGATCGACCGCCTGGCCCGCGGGGAGCCGAGCGAGTACGTGGCCGCCGGGATGGCCGGGTTCCACCCCGACGCCCTGACCCTGGGGTTCGCCCGGCGGGTGGCCACCTACAAGCGCGTGTACCTGCTGACCCTCGACCCGGACCGGGCCATCCGGCTGCTCGAGCTCCCGGAGGCCCCCCAGCTGGTCCTGGCCGGCAAGGCGCACCCCCAGGACGACGAGGCCAAGGCCGTGCTGGCGTCCCTGTTCCGGCTGAAGTGGGCGCCGCACGTGGCCGAGCGGGTGGCCTACGTCGAGGACTACGACCTGTCCGTGGCCGCCCGCCTGGTGAGGGGGTGCGACGTGTGGGTGAACCTCCCCCGCCCACCCCTCGAGGCCAGCGGGACGAGCGGGATGAAGAACGCGCTGAACGGGGGGCTGAACCTGTCGGTCCTGGACGGCTGGTGGGCCGAGGCCTTCGACGGCACGAACGGCTGGGGGATCGAGCCCGAGGTCGGCCCCCCGCCCGAGGAGCAGGACGGCCGGGACGCCATGGCCTTCTACGAGCTGATGGAGAAGGAGGTCGTGCCGCTGTTCAACGAACGGGACTCCCAGGGGATCCCCCGGGGCTGGATCCGCCTGGTGAAGTCATCCCTGCGGTCGGTCGGCCCCCGTTTCGTGGCCTCGAGGATGATGGCCGACTACCTCCGCACGACGTACCGGTCCTCCTGAGTCGCGGAGCCGGCGGCGTCAGCTCGGGCCTTCCTCCTGGCCCGAGCCCGGCCCCGATGAGCCGGGGTCGTCGCTTCGGATGTCCGCGATGAGGACCTCGCGCTCGTCTGGGACGAAGCGGAGGACGTTCTCGACGTAGGACTGCACGGCTCGGTCGAGACCCACGTCCCGCCCCTCGGCCTCGGACAGGAACCAGCGGTGCTCGAGGATCTCGTGGAAGACCTCGGCGGCGTCGAGCTTCGAACCGAGCTCGAGGGGAACGGCGGCGATGGCCGGCTCGAAGACCTCCATCCGCCAGCGGTGGGCAGCCACCGACTCGGGGACCGGGTGTCCGGTCTCCATCTCCAGCCAGGCCCGGTATCCGGCCAGGTCGTTCAGCAGCCGGCGGGCCTGGTTCTCCTGGGCCAGCAGGCCGGTGAGGCCGTACAGGCGCCGGGCGTGGTGTCCGGGCTCCACGACGCGCGCCGGAAGGCGGAGCCGGGTCCCCTCCTCGGTCGTGTCCACCTCGACCTCCTCCACGTCGAACCCGAGCTCGTTCAACCGCTGGAGCCGCGCGTCGATCCGGTAGCGTTCCTCGGGGTCGAACCACTCCTCCCGGGTCAGCTCGGTCCAAAGGGCCTCGTAGCACTGGAGCACCCCCTGCGCCGTCTCCACGGGGTCGATCTCTTCGGGGAGGCCGACCTCGGCCTGCACGTCCATCAGCTCCCCGGCGATGTTGAGCTGGGCCACCTCGAGATCGTGGGCGCGCTGTCCGTCCGAGAGCCCCGGGTGGAGCTCCCCGGTCTCCGCATCCACCAAGTAGGCGGCCAGGGCTCCCGCGTCGCGGCGGAACAGCGTGTTCGAGAG
>JACQTL010000248.1 GCA_016210805.1 Actinomycetota bacterium
ATCGTGCCCACCGCCGAGGTGCCGGGTCCCGTGAGCGTGCCGGCCCCCAGGTCCACGGACACCCCGGATGCAGACGACCTCAGGTCGAGGAGGTCCGTACCCCTACCTCCCAGGTAGACGTCGTTCCCGGCGCTCCCCAGGATCGCGTCGTTCCCCGCCCCCCCGCAGATCACGTCGTCGCCGGGGGTCCCCTCCAGGACGTCGGGCCCGGCCGTCCCCCGGACCGTGCAGAAGTACCGCGTCACGCCGGCGGCCACCCCCCGGGCGATCTTCTGCCGGAACCACGCCCTGGACAGGAGGACGGCCTCCTGGTCGTCGTCGATGAACGCCCCTTCGAGCAGCGCGGCCGGCATCCGGGTCCACCTCAGCACGTAGAACCCCTCGACCTTGGTCCCCCGGTCGAACCGGCGGATCCTCTTCACGACCTCCTCCTGGATCAGGGAGGCCAGGCGGGCGCCGTCCGCCGACCCCGGGTAGGAGAACGTCGTGGTCCCGGAGGCGCCGCA
This sequence comes from Actinomycetota bacterium, assembly GCA_016210805.1. Classification (GTDB taxonomy): domain Bacteria; phylum Actinomycetota; class UBA4738; order UBA4738; genus JACQTL01. The sequence continues at coordinate 507 of JACQTL010000248.1, forward strand.
GGCGCAGGCGTTGTTATGGATCGACACGAAGGCATCGACGGCTTCGGGATGGCCCGAGGGGCAGCTCGCCTCCGGGGTGCCGCAGTTCGCCACGTTGACCCGGGCCTGGAGGTCGTCCTTCGACGTGGCCTCACCGTCGGGAGCGAAGAGGTAGGAACCGTCCCCCTGCTGGTTCCAGGTGGGGATGTCGCGGAGCGGATCGAGCACGGTGGAGTCGGTCGTCCTGGTGAGCACGGTCCGGAAGCCCTGGACCCGGAGGAGCCCCCGGACCCGAAGGGCGATGTCGAGGTTCACGTCGGACTCGGACATGCACGGCTTGCCGGCGAAGGCGACGTCGCAGTTCACCGCGCCGGGGAACCGTCCCCCGTGCCCCGCGTCCACCACGACTCCCGGCACGCGCGGGGCGCCGGCCGACTGCGCGGCGGCAGGCCCGGGAGCGGCGAGCGCCGCCCCGGCCATCACCAGCGCGACCGACGACGCGGCGGCGCCGCGACCGGGGCGTCGGAGTGAGACGAATCGTCGCAGAACGGACACGGGGTCCGCAGATGCTACGACGGGCCGGGGGACGAGTCCAGCCTTTCGTGGACGGGTTCGTCCGGAAAGGGTGACCGCGGGGGCGGGCCCCTGTAGCCTTGCCGCCACGTTGGGTAGGGACCGGCCCGCCGCATCGACACCCCTGGAACGCCGCGCCGCGATCGGCGCCGCGATCGCCCTCGCGGTGCTCGGCGCGGCCATCCTGGCCCCGAGGCGGGGGGCCGATCCCCGGCCGGCGGCGGTCTCCTCCCCCACCTCCACGGCCCCGACCGCAGCCGCCTCGCCCGGGGGCGACGGGGGCGCCGGCGGCGTAGACCCGGAGGACCCGGACGGCCCCGGGGAGGAGGACCGGCCCGAGGTGCCCCTCCGGCTGGTGGTCCGGTCCCGCGAGGCCGTGCTCACCGGGGGCCGGGTGGGGCCGGCGGCCGCGCGACGGTCCGTCCGCAGGGCCGCGGTAGGGATCCGGGCGGCCATCACCCGCTATCACCGGGAGGCGTTCGTCGCCGAGGAGAACTGGACCCGGGGGCGGTACGGCCCCGCCTTCGAGGCCTTCGTGGGGGCCGCCCGGTTGGCGGTCCGGGGGGACATCGAGGTGCTGACCCTCGGCCGGGAGGCCGGCTCGGTCTACCTCGGCGTGACCCCGGTGGGTGGCTGGCTGAGGCTCCGGGTCCTCCTGAACCCCAGGGGCCGGCCGGTCTCCGCGGTGGCGCTCTCCGTGGTCCGCGTCCGGGCCGGGCGAGCGGAGGGCGGGGACACCCTGGTCGTCGTGCGGGGCCGGTTCTTCATGCAGCCGGGGAAGGGGACCTGGCTGGTGATGGGCTACGACGTGGAGCGCGACGACCGCCCGGCCGAGGCCTGAGCGACCTTCGCCGTCGAGACCGCCCGGGGGAGGGGGACGGTGGTGAGGGCGCGCGTGCCGGTCTCCCCCCACCGGCCGGCCTGAGGGGCAGGGAGTCGGGGCAGGCTCAGGCCGGGAGCGGGTCGAGCGGGTCGACCGCGTCGCCGACCCGGATCCGGCCGGGTCGCTCGACGTCAGCGTAGACCCCGAAGGGGATGCCGTTCCCGGTGCGAGGGCGGTACCGGGCCACGACCCCGAGCGTGTCCAGGTCTGGCCGGCCGGTTCCGGGATCGAGCGTGGTCACGACGCAGCGGGGGTTGGTCCGGACGACCCGGACCTCGGCCTCCCCGATCCGGACGCTCCGCCCGACCCAGGCGTCCTCCTCGTGGGGTCTCACGCCGTCGACCTCGACCAGCATGCGGAACCGGCGGGCGTCCACGGGCCCCTCGACCCCGGCCCGCCTGCCGAGCTCGGCCACCGAGGGCGCGGAGACGATCGAGCACGGGTGGGAGTCGTTGGCGTCCCCGGGCCTGACGGTGCGGAGCAGGGTCACGGGCCGCCCCAGGAACCCGGCCACCTCCCCGGCCCAGGGGCCCTCGACGACCTCCCCCTCCACCGGCCGTCCCCAGAAGACGGTGGTCCGGCGCTCCCCGCCCCCCTGCACCATGCCGGCCACCACCCGGCCGTCGGGGAAGGCGATCTCCAGCCACTCGCGGCCGGGCTCGTAGCTCGAGCGCAGGGTCAGCAGCCGGCCGTCCCGCGAGGCCGAGAGCAGCCGGCCCGCCTCGTTCACCAGGTGGAACCGGCGGTTCCCGGGAACCCCGTCCCGGTCCAGGAACACCTCTTCGGGGTGGACCAGCGCCGTGGACTTCACCGGCGTGACGGACAGTCGGACGACGACGGCCATGGGCCGCAAAGGTACCGCGGCGGCCGGGCCGGTCACACCCGGACGGCCTCCACCGCCAGCCGGCGGCTGGCCGAGGCCAGGGGCGAGCACGTCGTGAGCACGAGCGTGGGGCGGGCGGTCTGTCGGAGCACCCCGACGTCCTCGGGAGCCACCTCGCGGGCGCTGCGGACGCGGTAGCGGAAGGTGCCGCCGGGGGTCGACACGACGATCAGGTCGCCCGGCCGGAGCCGGTCCAGCCGGAGGAACGGCCGCCCGTGGGTGGTCCGGTGGCCGGCGATGGCCACCCGTCCTTCGTCGTCCCAGGGTAGGGCCGTGCCGGGGTAATGTCCGGGCCCGAGGGCCAGGTGGTCCTGGCCGACGCCCTCCACGACGACGGCCTCGAGCCCGATCCGGGGGATGCTCAGCAGAGCGATCGGCTCACCGGGACCGGGGAGGCCCGGGGGGATCCCCTCCGCGTCCCGTCCGGCGGCGGCGATCCGGTCCTCCACGACCTCCCGGAGCGCGGCCTGGGACCGGGCGGTCCCCAGGCCGGTGCCCCACAGGGACCACCCGGCGTCGGCCACGGGAAGGATCGCTCCGGCCATGCACAGCATCCCGGTCCACCGGACCCAGGCCCGCACTCCCCCGTCGGGCCCCTCGGACCGCCTGCGTCGGCGGGGAACGCGGGAGCCGGCCAGCAGGGCGGCCCCGCTGCAGAGGAGGGCCCCGGCCAGGACGCCCGCCGCCCGGAAGTCGAAGCCCGTGTAGGCCAGCACCGAGGCGGACGACTGGGTGGGGCCGGACGGGTCCCCGGACGGGTCGGGGCCGGCCGGCGGGGAGGGGGAGGGCCCCGGGTCGGTCGATTGTGGCTCGGGGGTGGGGTCCGCCGTCGAGCTCTCCTCGGGGGTCGGGTCGGACGTCGGGTCGGACGTCGGGTCTTCGGTCGGCTCCAGGGTGGGCTCGGACGTCGGATCGGGGGTCGGATCGTCCCCGGGGTCCCCGGTCGGGTCCGGCGACGGTGAGGGGTCGGGCGTCCCGCCTGGATCGGGGGAGGGAGACGGGTCCGGGTCGGGAGATGGGCCGGAGGGCTCCAGCACCACCGCCGCGTCCTCGGCCTCGTCGTTCGCGGGCTGGGGGTCGCCCGGGGCGGCGATCACCACGCGGTTCACCACACCGGGCATGGCGTCCCCGGCCACGTCGACCTCTACGGCGAGCTCGAGCTCGGCGCCCGGGGGGACCGGCCCGGCGTGCGTGCACACGAGGTCGGAGCCGTCCGGGGAGCACGACCAGCCCTCCCCCGACCAGGACCGCGCGCTGAGCCCGGCCGGCAGAGCGTCGACGACCTCGACCGGTCCCGCGGCCGCCTCCCCGCCCTCGTTCCGCACGGAGATCTGGAACATGGCCGGTTCCCCGACCACCAGGTCGCCGGCGTGCGACTTCGACACGGACAGGTCGGCCGGGCCGGACCCCCCCGGCGGGCTCGAGGTGGGCGACGGCGAGGGAGGGGAGCCGGTGGGGGTGGGCGACGCGCTGGAGGTCGGGGAGGGGGACGGATCGGGGGAGCCGGAGGGCGTTGGGGACGGGCTCACCGTGGGGTCGAAGCTCGGGGAGGACGACGGCGACGGGTCGGGGGAACCGGTCGGCTCCGGGTCGGGGGAACCGCTCGGGTCCGGGGAGGGGGAACCGGTCGGGGAGGGCGAGGGCGGATCCTCGGCCGCGACCACCTCGGTCTCCTCCTGATCCGAGTCCCCGACGGGGACGAGGTCGGCCACTTCCGAGCTCACCGAGGCCACGGTGACCTGGGTCCCCGGCACCGGGGACACCACCAGGACCTCGATCGTCGCGGTCCCACCCACCTCCAGCGAACCCAGGTCGCAGGCGACGACGCCAACCGCCTCGGAGCAGGACCCCGCCGACGGGGTCGTCGAGATGGGCGTCACCCCGGGAGGAAGGAGCTGGGAGACGACGACCCCGGTCGCCTCGTTCGGGCCGGCGTTGGTCACGGTGAGCGTGTAGGCGTACGGCTGGCCGACCGGGACCGGATCCTGCGGTCCGGCCACGTCGATCGAGAGGTCGGCGGCCGGAAGCGCCGCGATGGGGAGGGCGTTGATCCCCGTTCCGTAGTCGCCGTTGTAGTGGTAGCTGCTGCCGGAGAAGTCGTAGATCAGGGCGCTGACCGTGGCCGAGCCGGGCGAGAGGATCCGCACGTCGTAGCTGGTCACCACGTCGCCCCCGGCCTTGCCGCCGTAGCTCTCTGGCCCGACGCAGCTGCGGTAGTCGGGGTCGGCCGGGTCGTTCTCCCACCCGCATGCGTCGGCGTAGATCGTGTCGTTCGTGGCTCCCGGCGGCTGCCCGTACACGGTGTCGACCGAGAGGATCTGGAAGACCACGTTCGGGAAGTTCACGAACGCCTCGAGCTGCTCGTATCCCCCCGGGGCCGTGCTGCTGTGCAGGAGGTAGGTGTACGTCTCGCCCACGTACACGGTGGTCGCCGGAGGGTCGCCGACGCCGCCGGGACCGGTGATGGCCACCACCTCGTTCCGGTGCTGGCTGATCAGGCGCTCGACGTAGAGCTCCCGTCCGGCGGGGGTCGACTGGGCCCCGGCGCCGGGGGCCGACACGACGATCCGGTACGGCCGGGCCGTGTCGAACGCAGCCGAGGTCCGGGCCACGGCGACCTGGAAGTGGAAGTCGAAGCACTCCCCCACCGGGATGGAAGGCGTCCCCAGCGTGGCCGGCCCCGCGACGTCCACGTGGGGGTTGGCCCCGTCCCACACGAGGTCGGCCACCACGTCGGAGGCCTCCTCCGATCCCACGTTGCAGGCCCGGGCCCCGACCACGAAGGTGTCCGGGCCGGTGCTCACCTGGTTGCTGTCGAGCCCGATCACGTTCCAGGTGATGGGCTCCACGGTGAGGGCCGGGGCGGCGGAGAGCGGGGCAACGGCCAGGACGGCGATCAGGAGCCCCCCGCCCAGGGCGAACGCGGCGACCCGGGTCCTCCGGGTCACCCGCCTCCGGGACCCTCCCCGGCGCCGGGGGGGCCCGTATGCCCATGCCGGAGCCGACAGCGGACGGGGGTGCATCGTTCCTTGGTCCTCCTCTCCGCGAACGCGGAAAGCCCTCGGGTGACTCATCGACCACCACTTGGGGCACGCTTGAGTCACCGATTGGGGGGACCCCCGTCCGGGGGAGTGCGCGGGACGTCCCCGGCCGGCCTCTAGGGCATCAGCCAGGCAGGAGCGGGGAGGAGGAGCTCGACGTTGCGATCGGCCTCGGTCCCCCGGCCCGGCCCGGCGAACCCGTACTGGAAGTCGTTGGCGGCGAGCTCCCGCGAGATCGCGGCCAGGCGGCGGATCCCGGTGGCCGCACGCGGATCTACAGGGGCGTCGGCGTCGACCATCGTGCTGAAGATCGACAGGGTCCCGTCGGCCCGGAGGGCGACCTCCACGATCCGGCTCTGGCAGGCCCAGTCCACGTGGGCCGCCGTGCCGATGTCCCAGAACCCGGCCGTGCGCCCGGCCGGGTCGGGCCGGGGCTCGATCACGTTGTCGTGGGTGTGCCCGTTCACCCAGGCGATCACGTTCGGGAACCGGTGGAGGAGGGCCTCCACCTCGTCGGCCAGCACCCTGGGGAGGTCGTTGACCTCGGCGTTCGCCGGGTCGGGGTCGGGCGTCATCACCGGGTTGTTCAGGCTCCGCAGCCCGTGGTGCGAGAACAGGACGACGAGCCGGTCCGCGTTGCCGGTGGCCACCTCGGAACCGTCGCCGGCGAGGTACCGGGAGTGGACCTCGGCCAGGCGCTCCTCCAGCCAGGCGAGCTGGGCCGCCCCGATGCTCCCGTCCGCGAACCCGCCGGGGTTCACCGTGTCGAGCGACACGAACCGGAACGGGGGGACGTCGTCGCGCACGTAGTGCGCCGTCCCGGCGGCCCGGTTGGCCTCGGTGAACCCGTGCCCGACAGGGGTCCCCGTGGTCCGGAAGTGCTCCTCGACGTACTCGCGCCGGCGGACGACGCGCCGGTCCGGATCGGGCGTGACGGGCCGTGACGGGACCACGGCGGCGAGGCTCGGCCACGGATCGCACGGGTTCAGCCCGGGCGGGGGCCCGTCGATCTTGAGCCCGCCGACCGCGATGGCCTCGAAGACCTCGTTCCGGGGGCCGTTGCCCTGCATCAGGCCGTCGTGGTTGCCGAAGGTCTGCCACCACGGGATGCCGATCCCGGCGGCCTGGAACGGGGCCACCGCCTCCTCCAGGAGGCCCGGATAGTCGGGGAATCCGTACCTCTCCTTGTACTTGTCGGGCACGGGGTCCGGATGCCAGTATTCGGGGTCCCCCCAGCCGACGGACTGGACGCCCTCGTAGGCCGGCCCCCCGCTGCCGGGCTCCACGGTCTCCCCGTCCAAGAGGTCGATGAACCACCGGAGCTCGTTGGCCTGCTCGTTGTCGACGTTGTCGCCGGTCGAGACCAGGAACGAGAACCGGCGTCCGGTCACCGGGCCCCGGCGGATCCTCCGGAGGGCCCTGTTCATCGCGTCGGCGAAGTGGAGCGTGAGGGTCTCCTGGGGGCGCTGGGCCGACGACAGCGGGAACGACTCGCAGCGCTGGTCGGCGTAGCGGTCCAGGAACTCCACGCGAGCCGGCGACTGCGCGTCGATCAAGTGGATGTCCGTGGAGTGCACGAACGCCGTCCCGCCGCGGATCGGCGCCGAGGAGCGG
>JACQTL010000253.1 GCA_016210805.1 Actinomycetota bacterium
CCGACACGACCCCGCCGGTGATCACGGGGACGAAGGCCCCGGCGGCCAACGCGAACGGATGGAACAGCGAGGACGTCGTGGTCAGCTTCACCTGCGCCGACGAGGCCGGAGGTTCGGGGATCGCCACGAACACGGTAGCCGGGGCGACGCTGACCGGCGAGGGCGCCGGGCAGTCGGTTACGAGCACGGGGACCTGCCGGGACCTCGCGGGCAACGTCGCCGCTCCGGTCACGGTCGCGGGGATCAACATCGACAAGACCGCGCCGACCGTCAGCGCCGCGGCGACCGACCCGCCGAACGGCAGCAACGGCTGGTACACGAGCGACGTCACCGTGCGCTTCACTTGCTCGGACAGCGGCGGCTCGGGCCTGTCCGGTCCCTGTCCGGCCGACGAGGTGCTGAGCACCGAGGGCCCGGCGGTCTCCTCGACCGCCCACACGGTCAGCGACCTGGCCGGGAACACCAGCCCCCCGAGCAACGTGGTCACCGTCAAGATCGACAAGACGGCGCCGACGCTTGCCTGCCCCACCGAGGCCACGCTCGCCTACAACACCGGCACCCAGACCGTGGGGGTGAGCGCCGACGACGGCGCCGGGTCAGGCATCGACGCTGGAGCGAGCACGCTCAGCGCCGCCATCGACACCACCGTCGCCGGGACGCACACGGTCGGCTTCATCGCCGTGGACTCCGCCGGGAACAGCGCCAGCCAGGACTGCTCCTTCGAGGTGAGCCTGGAGGCGGCCAACCAGGCCATCGCGGACTCCCTCGCCCCGTTCGTCTCCGATCCGAAGGTGGCAGGGGCGCTCGAGGACCTCACCGCGATCCTTCACGGCGACTACTTCCTGGACGGCACCCACCTCGACCCGGCCACGGGGATGACCGTGTTCAACACCCTCCAGCAGGCCGTCACCGACCTCGGCAAGGTGAAGGACCCGCCGCAAGAGGTGACCGATGCGATCGCCGACCTCGTGGAGCTCTGCCAGGTGCTGGCGCAGATCGCGATCGACGAGGCACCGGCAGGATCGGACCTGGACAAGGCGCTGGCGGAGATGGACAAGGCGAGCAGCCAGCTCGCCAAGGGCCACTTCGCCCAGGCGATCGACTTCTACGGCAAGGCCTGGCAGGTCGCGGTCGACGCCTGACTTCTCACCATGCAGGCGTACGAGACCACGGCAGCGGGCCCGCGCCCCGGCTCACGCCGTGGAAGGAGGGGGAGGATCGATGACGGCCCGTACGAGGAGTGCAGCTCATCGGAGACCCTGGCCAAACTCTCCTTTGGGGAGGCACGAGTTCCGGGTCCGGGCAACCGACGAGGCGGGGAACGTCGAGCACACCCCGGCCAAGTGGAACTTCGAGGTCATCGCCTCCTCGGCGCCCGCCGCCCCTATCGGCCGTCTCCGGTAGGAACGCGTGGCCGACGGAGGCAGAGTGCCCATTTCGCTTGTGTCGTCCGCGGTGGGGGGATACAACCGGCCCCAGGCCCGGGCCCGGGCGAGGGGGGGTGACATGCGTAGCTGTGGGTCGGCGCGTGCCCGCCTGTTCCGGCTCGCCCTCGTGACCGGCCTCGTCGGGGGTGCGCTCGTCTTCCCCGCTTCCCCCGCGCACGCCGCGGTGACCTTCGCGGCGGCCACGAACTTCACGGTGGGCGATGGCCCGACCGTCGCTGCGACCGCCGACCTCGACCGTGACGGGATCCTCGACCTCGTCACCACGAACTTCTTCGCCGACAGCGTCTCCGTCCTCATCGGCGACGGCTCGGGAGGGTTCGGGTCGGCCACGGACATCGGCGTCGGCGACGGCCCCGGCCCGGTGGCGATCGCCGACGTCGACCGGAACGGCGACCTCGACCTCCTCGTGGCGAACCTCCTCTTCGACACCGTCTCGGTCCTGCCGGGCAACGGGGATGGGACGTTCGGCACCGTGTCCGCCGTGTCGGTCGGGGACGAACCCCGCTCGGTGGTCGCCGCCGACCTCGACCGTGACGGGATCCTCGACCTCGTCACCGCCAATGCGAACTCCGACGATCTGTCGGTCCTGCTCGGCGACGGGACCGGAGGCTTCGTGGACGCAGCCAACTCGCCGTTCTCGGTCGGCGACCTCCCTCAGACGGTGGTCGCAGCCGATCTCGATGGCGACGGGAACGTCGACCTCGCCGCCGTGAACATGAACGCGGGCACCGCCTCCGTGCTGCTCGGTGACGGCTCGGGAGGGTTCGGGTTGGCCACGGACTTCACCGTCGGCACTTTTCCCAGTGGGCTGGTGGCCGCGGACCTCGACCGTGACGGCGACCTCGACCTCGCCACCGCCAACCGCGGCTCGGATGACGTCTCGGTCCTGCTCGGGACGGGATCGGGATCGTTCGGGTCCGCCACGAACTTCGCCGCCGGCGACTTCCCGATCCGTCTCGAGGCCGCGGACTTCGATCGCGATGGCGACCTCGACCTCGCCACGGCGGACTACGTCTCGGGCACGGTGTCGGTCCTGCACGGGTCGGGATCGGGGTCGTTCGGAGCCGCCACCAGCTTCGGGGTAGGGACCCAACCCACCGGTGTGGTGGCCGCGGACCTCGACCGGGACGGCGATCTCGACCTGGCCAGTGCCAACGAAGGCTCGGACGACGTCTCGGTGCTGCTGAACACCACCGCGTTCACGCTGGGGACGTTCCGGGGTGCCACCAGCCTCTCGACGGGCGACGCGCCCTCGTCGGTGGTGGCGGCCGACCTCGACCTCGACGGGGACCTCGACCTTGCCACGGCGAACGTGGGGACCAGCACGGTGATGGTCCACCTAGGGAACGGGGCCGGGAGCTTCGGGGCCGGCGCGAGCTATGGAACCGGCACCAGCCCGGTGTCGATGGTCGCGGCCGACTTCGACCTCGACGGGGACCTCGACCTCGCCACGCTGAACCAAGGGTTCGGTGACGTGTCCATCCTGCTCGGCAACGGAGACGGCACGTTCGCGGACGACTCGATCGTCGACGTCGAAGGGGTCCCGCTCACCATCATCACGGCCGACCTCGACCGGGACGGGATCCCCGACCTGGCGGTCGCCAGCGTCGTGACGAACACGGTCACCGTGCTGCTCGGGGACGGTGACGGGACCTTCACGGCCGCGACCACGACGGCGAGTGCGCCCGGCGCCTACGGCCTGGTCGCCGCCGACTTCAACCGCGACGGGATCCTGGACGTCGCGGTGACCGCTGCCCACGCCGGTCAGAACGAGGTCTGGGTCGTCCCCGGGGACGGCGATGGGACCTTCGGCGCGGTCACGGCCTTCGACACGGGGGCGAGGCCCGTGGCGGCGGCCGTAGGAGACCTCAACCGGGACGGAGACGTCGACCTCGTGACGGCTAACTACGACTCGGCCAACGTCTCCGTGCTGCTCGGGGACGGGGCCGGATCTTTCGGCGCGGCGACCAACATCTCGGTGGGGAGCAGCCCCATCCGCGTCATTGCGCAGGACCTGGACCTCGATGGTGACCTCGACGTGGCCACGGCGAACGCCGGGTCCGCGAACGTGAGCATCCTGTCGGGCAACGGGGACGGGGGGTTCGCAACGGCGTCGAACCTGACGGTCGGGTCGACCCCCACCGAGATCGCGGCCGCCGACCTGGACCGGGACGGGCGTCCGGACCTCGCCGTCTCGAACCAGGCGTCGGACACCGTCTCGTTGATATTCCGGGACGGGACGCCGCCGGAGACCTCGATCGCCAGCGCCCCGCCGAACCCCACGCCGTCCACGTCGGCGACGTTCACGTTCACGGCGAACGAGACCTCGACGTTCGAGTGCCGATTGGACGGCGGGTCGTTTGCCGCGTGCACCAGCCCGAAGAGCTACACCGCGCTCTCGGAGAGCTCGCACACCTTCGAGGTTCGGGCCACGGACTCCGTGGGGAACGTCGACGCCACCCCGGCGAGCCACACCTGGACGGTGAACACCGGCGCGTCGGCCATCAGCTTCGCCGCTGCCGCCAACCAGTCCGTCGGGGTCAACCCTGCCTCGGTGGCGGTAGCCGACCTCGATCGGGACGGCGTCCTTGACCTGGTCACCTTCAACGTCACGTCCAACAACATCTCGGTCAGGCTGGGGAACGGCGACGGGACGTACGGGTCGGTCATGAACACCTCGGTCGGGAGCGGTCCGGACTCGGGGACCGTAGCGGACTTCGACCGGGACGGGATGCTCGACGTGGCCGTTCCCAGCGTGTTCTCCAACTACATCTCGGTCCTCCTGGGCGACGGGGCCGGAGGGTTCGGGGGGGCCACGAACTTCACGGTTGGGACCACGCCCTACGAGGTGGTCACGGCCGACTTCAACCGGGACGGCAAGCTCGACCTCGCCACGGCGAACGGAACCTCTGACGACGTCTCGGTCATCCTGGGCGACGGAGCGGGATCGTTCGGGGCGGCCTCGAGCTTCCCGGTCGGGGACCAGCCGCGGTCGCTCGTCGCCGCCGACCTCAACAACGACGGGAAGACCGACCTCGCGACCGCGAACTTTGCCGACGCCGGCTCGAACGGCGACAAAGTCTCGATCCTCCTCGGGGACGGGACGGGGTCCTTCGGGTCGGCGACGCACATCGCGGTCGGAACCGATCCGATCCGGGTGACCGCGGCTGACCTCGATCGCGACGGCGACGACGACCTCGCCACGGCCAACTACAGCTCCAGCGACGTCTCGGTCCTGCTCAACACCACCGCGACGAACGTGGGCGAGCTCGGAGGAGCCACAAACTACTCGGTCGGCAGCAACCCGACTTCCGTGGTGGCCGCCGATCTCGACCGGGACGGCGACCAGGACTTGGCGACGGCAAACTACGGCTCCAACAGCGTGTCCGTGCTCCTGGGGAACGGGATGGGAGGGTTCGGGTCGGCCACGGCCTTCTCGGTCGGGACCTATCCCACCGGGGTCGTCGCCGCCGACCTCGACCGTGACGGCGACCTCGACCTCGCCACCGCGAACCAGTTCACGAGCAACGCCTCCGTCCTCCCGGGAACGGGGACCGGATCCTTCGGCACGGCCACGAACTTCGGGGTCGGGGCCAACCCCGCCTTCATCACTGCTGCCGACCTCGATCAGGACGGGGACCAGGAC
>JACQTL010000254.1 GCA_016210805.1 Actinomycetota bacterium
CGTCCGGACCGAGTGCCTGGACTGGACCCTTATCCTCGGTCGACGACACCTCGAACGGGTGCTGAGGACCTACATTCGTCACTACAACCAGGCAAGACCGCATCGGGGGCTCGCGCTTCAGACACCGAGCGGGACCCGATGGCCAGGAGTGGTTGACGTGAGGGCCGCGGACATTCGCCGACGGGACGTGTTGGGCGGTCTCATCCACGAGTACAGCGTCGCGGCGTGAGTTTCTGTACCCCGACGCGGTCAGTCGTGCCACTCCCCCCAGGGCAGGCGAGGCAGGTTGTCCAGGTTGTTGCCCGAATGGCGGTCCGCGTTTGTGCGCAGGTAGGCAATACCTCGGACGCGATCGCGCACGACATGGATCCTCGCCTCCCCGGTCATGTCGGGGTTGGTGAAGTAGCGAGCCCGGCCCTCGTCCAGATCGCGCATCACCTCGTTCCGGAGCCGAGGCGACCAGCTCGCCCGGGGGTTGGCCAGGGCCATGATGTCTCCGTCCGGATTCGTGATCGTGTGGGTCACGACCCTGTCGGGCCTCGATCCGTCCCTCGGAAGTCGCCCCCCATCCAAGGTGAATGTGTACGGGCGTCTCCAGGCCAGCGCGACCGGCGGCTCGCCTCCCCCACGCTGGATGAGCCAGGCACGTACCTCGACCCTCACGCTTCCCGGCTCCGGCCCGGCCGTGAACGAAAGCGTCATCATGTGGTCCTGGGGCCTACCCCCTTCGTTCTCGGGGATGTGCCGGGGGTAGTCGACCACCGCGGGGATCACCCCTGGCTCCCTGAGCCGAAGGTCGGACGGGAACCACCGTGGGTAGTTCATGGACGCCCTGGTGTCGAGCCGGGGGATGGGCCCCGTGTCGAGGAGGGACATGGGCGAGGCGATCACCTCGTAGACCTTGGTGGGATCCTCGCCGTCGGTGCGATGGATCCTGAACCTCGCGATCCTGCCGAGGTGGATATCCCCGGACAGAACCAGCACGTCGTGCCGGGACCTGGACAGAGCATGGACCAGCCGGCGGTACTGGGCCTTGTAGAACATGAGGTTGTGGTCGGCGATGTCGCCCGCGAGCTCTGCGGCGATCTCCTCGGCCGCCTCCGGGGCCAGGGCCCCCGCGATCGCGCCGGGGATCCCTCCCACGATGGCCCCGAGCGCGGCGAGCGCCCAGTTCCAGGCCGAGGGCGCATCCGGGGCTTCCACCGAACCGAAGGGCTCCCAGAGCAGCGGCTGACCCAGGACCAGCACCCCGGGGCTCTCGAGGTTCGCGATCCAGGCCTCGACCGCCGCCAGGTCGACGTCGCGCATGAACTTGGTCTCGGTCCGCTGCAGGCGCGTCTCGGCGACGAAGACGCTCACCTGATCCCCCACGTGGAACGAGCGCGTCGGAGCGATGCCCTGCACCGAGCGGGCGAACTCCCGGGTCGTCCACCCGACCGCTCTTCGCGTCTCGTCGTCCTGCAGGGCCGGCCACAGCCGGAGCGGCTCGAACGGGTAGTCGTTCCAGTACTCGTGATCGTCGGAGGAGAACACGTTGCTGCCCTGACGGAGTAACGGATGGAGCTTCTCCCAGGACCTCGCGTATCTGGCGGTCACCCGCTCGATCATCTCCCCCCGGTCGAAGATGGGTAGGACCCAGGCCCACGGAGGCTGGTCGACGTAGACCTGGTCACCGACCAGGAGCTTGACGTGTGGCGCGAACGGACCCCGGTAGATCTCCTGGTAGGCCCTGCCCGCCTTGCCGTCGTCAACCTCGTCCCAGAAGCACGAGCCGAGCAGCATGGTGAACGCTCGTCGGTCGCGGCGGCGCGATCGCTCCGAGGAGGGGACCAGCTGGATGGGAAGGGTCTCGAACGTGGCCGAGGCCACGGTCTCACCCGTGGCCCGCCTGCGCAGATGACAGAAGTAGCGGGTGTTGCCCCCAAGGTCGGTGAAGGTCTCCCACCGAAATCGGCATGAGGGCGCCTCGTCCGAGTGGCGACCTACGACCCGCCAGCTGCCGGCAAGCTCGATGCGGTCCACCTCGCCAGCGCGCTCGTCCAGCAGCACGAGATCCAGCAGGGGGCGCACGTCGTCCGACCACCAACCCACCCACACAGTGGCATCGCGGACCCCGACGGAGTGCGGCACAACGAAGACACCCATTGGCCTCCCAAATCGCATCCGGGCGCCGGCACGCCCCAGTGCCGGCCCTCTTTCCCCAGGACAGCCCACCCGGAGGCAAGCACTCGCAGGATCGGGGTGTCAAGCGAATGATTGTCTTCGCGGCCCGAACCGCGGCCCTCGGTGGTCGCTCCCACCACTACCAGAAGGCCGACACCGTCCTAGAGGTGCCCCCGGATTCGACCTCACCTCCGTTCAGGACCTTGCCCCCCAGATCCTCAGGGCCTCCCGGTCCCACCGTCACTTCCATCGCGGACGGGACTTGCCGGACGGTCTCAACCCTGGGAAGGGTCCGAGGGGGCCGCTGTCCGGCTTGCTCGGTTCCGTCTTTTGGGCTGACTTGGGGGCGGCCCCTTCGCCGCGGGGCGCCTGACGCCCGGCCCCGGGGGGCCTTCGCACGGTCACATGTCAGTGGCCTGCGGGATGACGGCTGGCGACTTCGATGCCGGCTCTCCATCCGGGGCCCTACCGCCCCGAGGGGGGCGGATGCGCTCCGCCGGGAGGCCGGCGCGCGCGAGGAGCCACGAGACCACCGAGTTCGAGTTCCACATGTCTCCCGTCATGAGCTCATCCCGGCCCCACACGAGCGCCGGCACGGACGCCGCGAGATCCAGCACGCGGCGCGCCCGGTCGGGGTCGTCGCTCAGGTGCTGGGGGCTGGCGACCGCGTGGGCCACGTCCGGGATACGGCCGTCCCGCCACCGGCGGACCTCGTAGCGGAGGCTACGGAACCGCCCGAGGACGCGGCTGCCGACGGGTCCTTCGACCACCACGCCCCGTGAGGCGCCGTGGGCATCCGGGATCGGCCAGGCATCCTCGATGACGTAGCGTCCTTCAGGCAGGCGAACCTCGAGCGCGGAGTGATACAGGTCGCCCGGGCGCCGGCGCTGCACGCGGGCGAGGATGGCCTCGTAGACCAGTCCGTTCAGCCGGACGAACCAGCCCCCCGCGCCGAGCGGCAGCCAGTACAGATCGATGCCGGCCTCGGAGCGCTCGTGCGCGGACGGCGGCGGCGACGCGTGATGAGGCGTCGCGGGCGATCGCACGGCCATGGGGTGCCTCCTCCTGACGGGCAGTGCTCGGAAGCGCGTCAGGACGTGGGCGGCACTTCGACGACGCGGCCGTCCTGCTCGCCGAAGTCCCAGACGTCGATGGCCGGCGGCTCCACGCCAAGCATCGTGAGGGCGGTGCAGATCTGGCTCCGATGGTCGGTCCCGTGGTGGAGCGCCTGCGCGAGCCGGATGCCCAGGGGCGCGTGGGTCTCGGACCCGTCGTCGCGGCGCCTCACGAGGACGGCGTCCGGATCGAGCTCCTCTCCCAGGAGCCGCGACCAGGCGACGCCGCTCTCCTCCATCGCGGCCCGGAGCTCCGGGAGGTCCATGTGATCCTCGTCGATGAGCGTGGTGCGCTCGCCACTGGTGACGAACAGGTAGTAGCAGTCGGCCCCGACGAGGTGGCGCATCGTCTCGAGGATCGAGCCGTAGGTCCCGGGGGCGGCGGTCCCCAGCCGCTCCGGGCTGAGCGCGAGGCAGACGTCGATCAGCCGCAGCGTCGCCCAAACATGGTGGGCGAACGCGTCCCCCAGCAAGGACCCGGTCATCCGGCGACGATAGCAAACCCCGGTCGCACCCCACCCCAGGCGTCCGGCCCGAGCGAGGGGCGGCTCCGGTCAGGCGATCTCGAAGGGGACCGTGCTCCGGACGTCCTCGGTGTCGTCGATCAGGACGAGCGCGTACGCGCCCTCCGGCGGATCCGGGACCGTGAACCTGACCTGCTGGCCGGGGAGGGTCGTCCCCAGCGTGAGCAGCTCGATCGGGCCGTCGTCGGCGGCGATCGTGGTCCCGTCCGGGAGCTCCAGGGCGAGGTTGTTGCCGAACACGAACGCGAACCCTCCGGCGTACGAGTCGAAGTTGGTGACGTCGAAGTCCAGCGTGAGGGCCAGGTATCCGGCCTCGATCTGATCGTGCCTGTCCGGCACGTCGGCGCGGAGCTCCCCACCGGTCAGCTCGATCCCGATCACCCCGGCGCGCGTCTCACCGGCCAGCTCCAGGGGGCGCGGCTCGAGCGTGACGGCGTCGCCCGTTCCGCCGAGCGGGATCACGGCCCGGTTGTTCTCGGCGAGGCCAACCGTCAGGACGGCGTCGTCGAACGCGAATGAGGGATCCACGTCGAAGAGGAGCGCGCCCGCTCCGGTCGCCAGGCCCGGCACGTTGGGGATGTCCTGCGGGAAGGAGGGCTCATAGAACGACCCCCCCGACGAGAGCGAGAGCGTCCCGTCGAAGATGGCCGGCGAGCTCCCGAGGTTCTCGAACGTCGCCTCGATCGTCACCGTCGGGCCGGACTCCGCGGCCGGGTCGAAGGTCGCGGTGCCCAGGGTGACGTGGAACCCGGCGAACCAGAGCTCCGCGACGACGTCGACCGAGGCCGGAGCGACCGGGGACCCGGTCTCGTCGGGGGGCGTCGTGGTCTGGCCCCCGGTGCCGGGACCCGTGTCGGTGGCCGGCTGGGGGCCGGTCGCCCCGGTGCACGCCGAGAGAGCTGCCACGGTGAGCGCGGCGACGAGCGTCCTCTTC
>JACQTL010000255.1 GCA_016210805.1 Actinomycetota bacterium
GGTCGGGTCGGTGGGCCAGAGGCCGGGGCCCATGCGGCTCTCCTCCAGGGGGCACGCGCACAGGGGGCAGCGGGGTGGGTCCTCGTAGACCACCACGCGCCGCTCGCAGAACGGGCATCGCGCCGCGCGGAGCGGAGGCTCTGTGTCGTGCTTGTCGGCCATCGCAGGACCGCCGGTCGGGGGGAGCGGTCTGCCACATCATCGGAGCGGCGCCCGCGCCGCTTTACCGGAGGACCTTGGGGCCGGCCGCCCTCCCCCGGCCTCAGCCCGCGGCCCGGTAGTGGACCACCCCGTCCCGGTCGAACGTCTCCGCCCGGCCGTCGGCCAGGAGGAGGTCGAGGTGGGCGACGACCTCGGAGAGGGCCAGGAAGTTGTCGAACCCTTCCAGGTTCCTGAACATCTCCCTGGCCAGGTGCCACGCCGAGCGGCCCTCCCGGTCCAGCCTCCCGGCGATCTCGTCGCTGCGCTCCCGGTGGTGCTCCTTCATCTGGGCGATCAGCGCCGGGGGGTCGAGGATCGGCTCCCCGTGCCCCGGCCACACCTCGGCGAGGTCCAGCGACTCCAGGACGTCGAGCGAGCGCAGGTACTCGACCAGGCTCTTCCGCCTCACCGTCGGGTCCTGGGGCGTCGGCTCGAGCAGCGGGTTCGGGCTGATGTCCAGGAGCAGCGTGTCGCCGGCGAACAGCACCCGGCGCTCCGGCTCGAGCAGGCACACGTGGCCCGCCGTGTGGCCGGGGAGGTGCAGGACCTCGAGAGCGAACCCCTCGAAGTCGAACCGCTCGCCGCCCCGCAGCGCTCGGGGGGTCTCGATCGTGGGGTGGAGGTCGCCCATCTCCCTGCGCCGCTCGTCCATGTCGAGCAGGACCTCCAGGGGCATCCCGGCCTGGGCCAGGAGGCGGCCGGTGTCGAACATCGAGCCCATCTCGTTGATCTTGGGGAGGTCGTGCTCGCCCACGAAGACCTCCGCCCCCGAGGCCGCCCGGATCGCCGGGGCCAGACCGTAGTGGTCGGGATGGCCGTGCGAGATCACGATCCTGGCCACCTGCTCGACGTGGAGCCCCGCCCCGGCCAGGCCGAGCCGGAGGGCGTTCGCGGTCTCCGGCGTGTTCGGCCCGCAGTCGAAGAGGGTCACCGGCCCGTCGGTGAAGACGTACACGTTCGCCGGCCCCACCCGGTACGGGGTGGGCACGACGATGCGGTGGAAGAAGCGGTCGGCGGCTGCCATCCGGACTGCCCGAGGGCGCGGACATCGTACCCGCCCGCTCACCCGCGGTGCCGGGAAGCGACGGAGCCCTCCCGGGGGAGGGGGAGGGCTCCGTGAACGAGGCAGTGGAGGGGGGTTGGGGGAACCTAGGCTGCCTCGCGCTTCGCGCGCCGGCCCCGGGACACGAACGTGTGCACCGGCTCGTGCTGCCAGCAGCGCTTCCACCTGCTGTATATCGACAGGACGGTGTTGCACCCCTCCTCGGCGCACACCCGTCCGGCGGGATATGTCCGGTTCCGCCGCGGGAGCTCACGGATCCGGACGCCTCTCAGCTCCTGTGTTCCGTCTCTCATCGAGCGTCCTCCCCAGGCCGGGCGAACGCCGAAGTCCACCTCGGCGATCGGAATAACCTGGGGGGCGCGCGGCCTATTCCCGGGATCCGTCGAGCACCCCGGCGACGGTGGCGGTCATCTGGACGAACCTCGGCTCGAACCCCACGGCCTCCCAGAACCGCACCGCCGGGTTCCGGGAGAAGACCTTCAGGGTCAGCCGGTCGACGCCCCGCTCCCCGGCGAACCGCGCGCCGGCCGCCACCAGGGCCCGGCCGACGCCCCGGCCCCTCGCGTCGCTCCGCACGACCACCGTGGAGAGCTCCACGGCCCGCTCGTCGGAGGAGCCGGAGGGCACCGTGACCTCGGCCAGGGCCATCCCGACGACCTCGCCGTCGTCCTCGGCCACGAACGGCCTGCTCCCCTCCCCCTCCATCGCGTCCCGGAACCGCCGGAGGGCGGTCAGGTGGTGGCCGGGCCGTGGCCGGAAGACCCGCCACCGTCCCTGCTCCCGGTCCAGCTCGGCGAGCAGCTCCTCCACGGCCGGGAGGTCGTCGGGACGGGCCGGCCGGACCCGGACGCTCACCCCGGATCTCCCCGGCGGCGGATCACCCGGGCGGGCACGCCCGCGGCGACGGAGCCCGGCGGGACGTGACCCTTGACCACGGCGTGGGCCCCGATCACCGAGCCCCGGCCCACCGTGGACCCCCTGAGCACGACGGCCCGGACCCCGATCCAGCAGTCCGGCTCGATGCGGACCGGGGACTTCACGATGCCCTGCTTGCGGATCGGCACCGTGAGGTCCTCGTGGCGGTGGTCGAAGTCGGCCACGTAGGCCCCGTCGGCCACCATGCAGCCCTCGCCGATCTCGACGTCCAGGTAGCCGTTCACCGTCACTCCGGCCCCGAAGACGGCCTTGTCCCCGATCGACATGTAGCCCTCGTGGCAGCGGACCCTGTCCCGCTCCCCGATCCACACCCACCGACCGATCTCCAGGTGCCCGAGCCCCCGGCGGCACGAGACCTCCGCGCTCCGGGCCACGAAAACGATCCCCCGGGTCACGATGTGCCGGTTCCTGACCTTGAACCTCCACAGGTACCTCAGGCCGAGCACCCAGTACCTGGGTCCGTACATCCGGTTGCGGAGCACGAAGCGCAGCCCGGCCCGCAGGCCGCGGAGCGGGGCCCCCGCCCGCCCCCCGGACCGGCCGGAGAGGCCCTCGACCGGGAGGGCCGGGTCGCTCACCGCCTCCGCTCCCCGTACAGCAGGGCGTTGTGGAACGCCGACCTCGGGACGACCCGGTCGAGCAGGCGGTCCACGGCGTAGAGGCGGAGGTAGGTGCGGTAGGCGAACCACGGCCACCCCTCCCCCAGCACCTCGGGGCGGACCTCGTGCTCCACCGTCCTCACCGCCCACCCGAACACGCTGGACAGGAGCTCCTCGGTCTCCACCCGGACGCGGGTGAAGCCGGCCTCCCCGGCCATCGCGATCAGCTCGGCGGGGTCGAAGGTGTGCAGGTCGACGTGCCACTCCAGCTCGCGCTGGACCCGCTCCTCCTCCGTGGCCGGCGGGGGGTGCGGCCGCCGGATCCCGGGCCTGAGGCGGGCGACCACCCCCACCAGGGCCCTGGCCGTCCGGCGAGCGCCCTCGGCGATCCGGTCGCCCAGGCGGGTGGGCTCCCCGGCCAGGAACAGGGCCCCGCCCGGGGCCAGGACCCTGTGGAACTCGCGCAGGGCGGCGGACGGGTCCGGGAGGTGGTGGAGGAACGCGTGCCCGACGACCAGGTCGAAGGCCCCGTCCTCGTGGGGGAGCCCCTCCGCGTCGCCGACCCGGACCTCGGCCGGGCAACCCAGGGCGTCCGCGTTCAGGCGGAACGCCTCCAGCATGCCCGGCGAGATGTCGGAGGCGTGCGCCTCCCCCACGAAGCCGGCCTGCCACAGGTTCAGGAGGAAGAACCCGGTGCCGGCGCCGACCTCGAGGACCCGGCCGTACCGGGGGGCCGGGAGCATCCGCTCGGCCCGCTCCCGGACGTAGGCGATGCAGCGCTCGTCGAACGAGATCGACCACTTGTCGTCGTACGCCCGCGCCGCGGCGTCGTGGTAGGCGACGTTGGCGGCCTTGGGGTCGAGGACCCGGGACACCTACCGGCCCCGGAACCCCGGGGGCCGCTTCTCGACGAACGCGGCCATCCCTTCCTTCTGGTCCTCCGTGGCGAACAGGTCGACGAACGCCTCCCGCTCGATCACCAGCCCGGTGCGGAGGTCGGTCCTCCCGCCCCACGTGATGGCCACCTTGGCCGCCCGGAGAGCGGCCGTGGGTCCCTCCGCGTAGGCCTGGGCGGCCTCCACGGCGCGCTCGTACACCTCGGCGGCGGGGTGCACCGAGTCCACCAGCCCGATGGCCAGGGCCTCCTCGGCGGGGACCATCCGCCCGGAGTAGATGATGTCCCTGGCCCTGGCCGGCCCGACCAGGCGGGGGAGCCGCTGGGTACCCCCGGCGCCGGGGATGATCCCCAGCTTGATCTCCGGCTGGCCCAGGCGGCTGTCCTCGGCCGCGAAGCGGAGGTCGGCGCACATCGCCAGCTCGCAGCCTCCCCCCAGGGCCACGCCGTTGATCGCGGCGATCGTCACCTTGGGGATCTCCTCCACCACGGAGAACGTGTCCTGGAGGGCGGCGATCATGGGCTTGGCCTCCGCAGGTGACATCCCGGCCATCATCTTGATGTCGGCCCCCGCCGCGAACACCTTCTCGCCCCCCCACAGCACGACGGCGCGAACGTCGTCCCGGAGGCCGGCCTCCAGGGCGGCCTCCCGCAGCTCCACGGTGAGGGCCTCGTCGATCGCGTTCATGGGGGGCCGGTCCAGGCGGATCGTTCCCACGCCGCCCTCGACCTCGAGTCGCACCACCTCGCCCATCCGCCTCCTCCTCCTTCGGGTCCCGGGGTGGCCGGGGCCGGCCGGGTCTATCCTTCCAGACCCGGCCCCGGCGCGAGCGAGCGGGCCAGGCCGTCCCGGAGGGGGGTCCTCACGACGCCCAGGGCCGACGCCGCGTCGGGGGCGTCCGTGAGGCTGTCGGCGGCCAGGACCTCGAGCATCGCCTCGGAGACCGGCCGCCGGGCCATGCGAGACATCCTGGCCACCGTGCGCGGGGAGAGGTGGAACCGGGGCCGCCTCCGCCCGGCCACGAGGTCCGCCAGCTCGTCGGCGGTCACCCGGTCGGGGCCCTCCAGGCCCCACATCGAGCCGACGGCGCCGGCCCGGTCGTCGGCCGCCACCAGCGCCCCGGCCACGTCCTCCACGAACACCGGGGCCAGCGTCTGGGTCCCCGGCCCGACCACCAGCGACGGGCGCCGGGCGGCCATGCGCCGGGTCTCGTCGAGCCACCGGCTCCCGGGGCCGTAGACGTGCGTGCACCGGATCACCGCGAACTCGAGCCCGCATCCGGCCAGTAGCTCCTCGGCCCGGGCCTTGGCCCGGAGGTAGGGGTTCGCCGCCCCGGGCGCCGCGCCCGGGTAGGACAGGTACAGGACACGGGCCACGCGGGCGGAGGCGGCCGCCTCGACCACCGCCCGGAGCGTGCCGACGATCTCCCGCTCGTACGCGCCGGGCTCGGAGGCCAGTCCCCCGACCAGGTGGCAGACCGTGTGAGCGCCCCTCAGCACGACCTCGAGGGTCTCGGCGTCCCCGATCTCGCCGACGGCGACCTTCGCGCCGAGGGCCCGGAGCGGCGGGGCTGCCTCCCGGCGCCGGACGTAGGCCCGGACCTCGGAGGCCACGCCGGCCAGGGCGGCCACCAGGTGACGGCCCACCAGGCCCGACGCACCCGTCACGACGACCGGCACCGGCCGATGGTACCCGAGCACGGGTCCGGGGACCCGCCGGCCGGGGCTTTCGCCAACGCCGCCCGTTGTGGGACACTCTGGCGAAACGTTTCGCCGACCGGGGATGGCCCGCCCCCCCCGACAGGAGGTTCCGTCCGTGACGCAGATGATCGGATCGACAGGCCGCGAGGGGTTCCCCGTCGAGACGTCTCCCGACCCGGTCGAGCCGGTCAACCCCATGGCGGATGACCAGCTCACCTTCGGGCAGAGGCTCAGGCAGGCCCGGCTCCTGGCCGGCTACAGCCAGTCCGAGCTCGAGGACCGCTCGGGGATCCCCAAGGCCCGGCTGTCCCGGTACGAGAACGGGCACGTCCTCCCGTCGCTCGGGACCCTCCAGAAGCTCTCCGCCGCCCTGGAGGTATCCGAGGCAACCCTGCTCGGCGACCAGCGGGCCATCCTGGAGGGCTTCTTCAGCGTGCTGTACGAGCGGGGCGTCCGCGTCGGCAGCGTCGAGGAGGGGATCCGCCTGGCCCACGCCGTCGCCGACCTGGTCTCCTCGGTGCAGGTCGAGGCGGCGGAGGCCGTGGCCCCCCCGACCCTCGGCGAGGGGAACGGCTCGGCTCCGTAGCGCCCCGGCTCCTCCTCCACGCTGGTGCATGATGCTGCACTTGCTAGACTGCTCCGTGTGACGGACGCTCCATCGCTCGCGGCCGACGTGCTCCGGTCCCTGCGGGATCGGGGGCTGCGCATGACCCCCCAGCGGCGGGCCATCGTCGCCGAGATCATGTCCGCCGAGGGACACATAAGCCCTCCGGCCGTGGCCCGCCGGGTCCAGGAACGGATGCCCGGAGTGAACGCCTCCACCGTGTACCGGACCCTGGCCCTCCTCGAGGGGGTCGGCCTGCTCTCCCACGCGCACCTGGAACGGGGGGCCGAGTACCACCGGGCCGGCGAGGGGGACCACGTCCACATGTCCTGCTCGCGGTGCGGCGCGGAGGACGACCTGTCCCTGGAGGAGGCCGACGCCCTCCGCCGGCTGATCGAGGCCCACCGGGACTTCCTCCCGGACTTCACCCACTTCGCCATCTCCGGACTGTGCGGGGATTGCCGGAAGGCGGCCGGCCGGGTAACCGCCTGACCGCTCCGCGACCCGGCGCCGGGGCGCTCACCCCATCCGGGCGGGCGCGGCGTCCGCGGGGAGCCGGCGCCGGCGCACGCCCGAAACGGCGAACGCCAGCGCGAAGGCCACCGCGGCCACCAGGACCACGGCCGCTCCCGATGCGATGTCGAGGTAGAAGGACAGGTACACGCCGACGAACCCGCAGATTCCGCCGACCGCGGTGGAGATCACGAGCATGCGCGCGAAGCTGTCGGTGAGCAGGCGGGCGATGACCGCCGGGATCACGAGGACCGCGGCGATCAGGGTCACGCCGAGCACGTTCATCGTCGCGGTGATGGTCGCCGCGAGCGTCAGGGCGAGCAGGGCGTCGACCCGGGCCGTGCGGACCCCCGAGACCTCGGCCACCTCGGGATCGAAGGTGGCGAACAGGAGCTGCCGGTACCCGAGGAACACGACCGCCGCCGCGAACGCGGTGACCCCGGCCACGACCCACACGTCGCCCAGCGAGACCCCCAGGAC
>JACQTL010000257.1 GCA_016210805.1 Actinomycetota bacterium
TCATCGGGGACACGAAGGACGGCATCTTCATGGCCACGAACCAGTCGTGGTCGATCGACGACCGGAGGGTGAACTTCCAGTTCGGGTGCGAGATCGCCTGGCGGATCAGGGACGGCCGCCTCACCGAGCTCCACCGGAACCCGAACTACACCGGGATCACCACCGAGTTCTGGCGGTCCTGCGACGCGGTCGGGGGCCGGGAGGACTGGGTGATGTGGGGCACGCCGAACTGCGGGAAGGGCCAGCCCGGCCAGGTGGCCAGGGTCGGGCACGGCACCTCGCCGGGCCGGTTCCGGAACGTCCAGGTGGGGGTGCGCTGATGCCCGGCCCGATCGGGCCCGACCGGTTCCGGACCGTCGCCGAGGCGGCGCTGGAGGTCCGGGGGCCGGGGCAGGCCGAGGTCCTGTTCATGCACGAGTGGGGAGGCCTCACCCGGTTCGCGGCCTCGCGCATCCACCAGAGCACCTGGCGGGAGGACACCGTGATCCGCGTGCGGGTGGTGAGGGACGGCCGGACCGGGGTGTCCACCACGAACGACTTCAGCGAGCGGGGGGCCGAGGCGGCGGCCCTGGCCGCCCGGGAGATGGCCGAGGTGGCCTCCCCCGACCCCCTGTTCCCCGGCCTCCCCGGGCCGGCCTCGGTGCCGGAGGTGGACCGCTACGACGAGGCCACCGCCGCGACGTCGCCGGAGGACCGGGCCGCCGCGATCGAGGCCCTGGTCGGCCGGTGCGGGGAGGGCTTCCACGCCGCGGGGGCCTACGAGACGGCCGGCGCGGAGATCGGGCTGGCCAACAGCGAGGGCCAGCTCTGCTACGCCCCCACCTCGCAGGCCTCGATGTCGGCCGTGGTGTCGGGGGGCGACGGGGGGGCCGGCTTCGCCGAGGTCCTGGCCCCCCGGGCCGCCGACGTCGATCCCGAGGCCGTGGGAGAGCGGGCCGCGCGCAAGGCCCGCGACGGCCAGGGCCCCAGGGACGCCCCGCCCGGCGACTACGAGGTCGTCCTGGAGCCGGCCGCGGTGGCCACGCTGGTGGCCTTCCTGGCCTACCTCGGGTTCGGGGGCCGGTCCCTGGTCGAGGGCCGGTCGTGCTTCGCTGGACGGGAGGGCGAGCGGGTGGCCGCCCCGATCGTCTCGATCCACGACGACGCCCTCGATGCCGGGACCCTGGGGATCCCGTTCGACTTCGAGGGCACCCCCAAGCGCCGCGTGGACCTGATCGGCGAGGGCGTGTTCAGGGGAGCCGTCCACGACCGGAGGAGCGCCGCCCAGGCCGGCACGGAGTCCACCGGCCACGCGCTCCCCCCGCCGAACCCGGAGGGGCCCTTCCCCCTGAACCTGGTCATGGCCACGGGCGACGCCTCCATCGAGGACATGGTCGCCGCCACGGGGCGGGGGCTCCTGGTCACCCGGTTCCACTACACGAACGTGGTGCACCCCAAGGAGGCCGTGATCACCGGGATGACCAGGGACGGGACCTTCCTGATCGAGGACGGGAAGGTGACCCACCCCGTCAAGAACCTCCGGTTCACGCAGTCGATCCTCGAGGCCCTCGAGCACACCGACATGGTCGGGGGCGAGTCCGAGCTGGCCGGCGAGTTCTTCTTCTCGGCTTCCCGGATCCCGGCCATCCGGTGCAGCCGGTTCCGGTTCACCGGGCGGAGCGACCACTAGCCGGCGGCCGTGGTCCTGGCCGCGGTCCTCCTCCTGGCCGGCGCGGTCCTCCTGTCGGCCGGGGCGGAGGTCGCCGTCCGGTCGGCCGGGAGGGTGGCCCTGTCCCTGGGGATCTCGGCCTTCGTGATCGGGGCGGTGCTGTTCGGGATCGACCTCGAGGGCCTGGGGACCACGGTGCTGGCCGCGAGCCGGGGGGCCACCGCCCTGGCCGCCGGGGAGGCCTTCGGAACGGTCCTCTTCGTGACCAGCTTCGCGTTCGGGATCGCCCTGCTGGTGGCCGGGGAGCCGGTCCCCTCCCCGTCGGCGGCCATGGTGGTGGCCCCGTCCCTCCCCCTGGCCGGGGCGGGCATGGCCCTGTACGACGGCTCCGTGGCCCGGCTGGAGGGAGGCATCCTCCTGGCGATGTACGCCGCGTACGTCACGGTGGTGATCGGGGAGTCCCGGGCGCTCCGGGCCCGGGCCGGGCAGGTCGAGCGGGAGGCCGCAGAGGTCGGGGGCAGCCGGCGGCGCGTGGCCTGGCTGCTGGCCGGGGGGATGGCCGGCCTGGCCGGGGGGGCCTGGCTCCTGGTGGAGGGCGGGGTCAGGCTGCTCGAGCGCACCGGGCTCCGGGCCGGGTTCGTCGGTGCGGGGATCCTGGCCGTCCTGTCCGGCCTCGACGAGGTCCTGCTGGAGGTGCTCCCCGTTCGGCGCGGGCGGCCCGAGCTCGCCACCGGGAACCTCATGGGGACCGTCGCCGCGTTCCCGTCCGCCGTGCTGGGCATCGCCGCCCTGGTCACGCCGATCGCCTCCGACTCCGCCGCGAACTCCTCGTTCGTGGCGGGGACGGCCCTCTACGCGTTGATCGCGTCGGCCTTCCTGCTCCGGGGGAAGGCCGGCACCCTCCTCGGCGTCGTGCTGGTGCTGGCCTACCCTTCGTGGCTGCTCCTCACGGGGACGTGAGGACGGCAGTGCCGGGGAGACATGACGGTCCCGGTCGGATGGACAACCGGGAGCGGCGTCGCCAACGTATCGGGGTCATGGCCGCAGCTCGCTTCATCCGCGCCGCGCTGCTCGTGGGTCCCCTGGTGCTGGGGGCCTGCGGCTACCGGCCCCCCGCCCCCGGGTTCACACCCGTGGAGGTCCGGACCACGGAGACCCCGGGCGACCCGGCCGGAGGCCGGGTGGCCTCGGTGGAGGTCGGCCGCGGGCCCTGCCAGGTGGCCGCCGGCGACGGGGTGATGTGGGTGACCGCGCGGACCACCGGCTACCTCCAGGCCGTGGACGTCGCCACCCTGCGCGTCGTCCGGGAGGTCGAGATCGGCGACGGGGCCTGCGGGCTGGCCGTGACCCCCCAGGCCGTGTGGGTCTCCTACGGCGGAGGGATGGTGGCCAGGGTGGACCCGCGGACCGCCGAGGTCGTGCGGCGCTTTGAGGCCGGCGAGGAGGGAGGAGCCCTCTCGGTCATCGCCGGCTCCCTGTGGGTCACCGACTTCGGCCGGAACTCCGTGTACCGGATCGACCCGTCCTCCGGGAGGATCGAGGCCGTGATCGAGGTGGGCCGGGGGGCGGGCAACGCGGCGGGGGACGACCGGGCGGTGTGGGTGAACAACTACTACTCGGGAACCGTCTCGCGGATCGACCCGGCCACCGACGAGGTGGTGGCCACGGTCGAGGTCGGGCTGGAGCCCCAGTGGGTGGCCGTGGGGGCCGGATCGGTCTGGGTGACCAACGAGCTGGACGGCACCGTGTCGCGGATCGACCCGGCCACCGACGAGGTGATCGACACGATCGACGTGGGCTCGGGACCGGCCGGCGTGGTGGCCACCGACCAGGGGGTGTGGGTGGTCCTCGGAGAGGACGAGCTCCTGGTCCGCATCGACCCGGCCGCCGGGGCCGTCGTGGAGCGGTTCGAGGTCGGGTCGTTCCCGTTCTCGGTGGCCGTGGGCGGGGGCGCCGTCTGGGTGACCAGCTTCCGCCACGACGTGCTCACCCGCATCGCCCTGTGATCCCTGGACCCACCCTCCTCCGGGTAGAGTCGGCCGCGTGAAGGCAGCCAGGTTCGTGGGGCCGAACGAGCCCATCGTCGTGGAGACCGTCCCCGACCCCTCCCCCGGACCGGGCGAGGTGGTCGTCCGGGTCGAGCGGTGCGGCATCTGCGCTTCCGACCTGCACTTCATCCACGGCGAGCTGCCCCTCCCGGTCCTCCCGCCGCTCACCATGGGACACGAGGCCGCCGGGGTGGTGGCCGCGGTGGGCCCGGACGTCCCCCTGTGGCGGGAGGGCGAGCGGGTCGCCCTGATGGGCGGGAAGGCCTGCCTGGCCTGCTCCCGGTGCAAGGCCGGCGACCTGGAGGGCTGCCTCGATCCCCGGGTGATGGGGGTCCACCACGACGGGGCCTGGGCCGAGTACGTCGCGGTGCCCTGGTACGCGCTGATCCCGGTGCCCGACGGCGTTAAGACCGACCACGCCGCGATCGCCTGCGACGCCGTCTCCACGCCCTTCGCCGCCCTCACGGAGAGGGGCGGGCTCCGCCCCGGCGAGAGCGTCGGTCTGTGGGGGATCGGGGGCCTGGGCACCCATGCCGTCCAGATCGCCCGTATCGCCGGAGCCGCGTTCGTGGTGGCGGTCGATCCGCTCCCCGCCGCCAGGGATCGGGCGCTGTCCCTGGGCGCCGACCTGGCCCTGGACCCGGCCGACGACGTACCCGGGGAGGTCCGCCGGGCCACCGGGGGAGGGGGGCTGGACCTGGCCCTGGACCTGGTCGGCCGGGCGTCCGCCGTCAAGCAGGCCATGCACTGCCTGACCCGGCGGGGACGCGTGGTCCTGGTCGGGCAGTCCCTCGAGCCCCTGGACGCGGGCCCCATCGTGCTCTTGTCCTTCATGGGGTTCGGCCTCCTCGGCCACCTCGGCTACGCCAAGCGCCACGTCGAGCAGGTCCTCGAGCTCGTCGCGGCGGGCCGGCTGGACCTGTCGGGCTCGATCTCCGGCCACGTCCCGCTGGACGGGATCAACGAGGGGGTGGCCCGTCTCACCGGCAAGGCCGACGCCCCGGTCAGGCTCCTGGTCAGCCCCCAGGCCGCCCGGTAGGGGCCCGGCCCGTCCCCCTCGAGGACTAGCCCGTCCGGGCCATCTCCCGTCGGCGGAAGTCCCGACTCCGGCCGCTCCCGCCACCGCCCGATACGGAGGGAGAGCGGCCCCGGTGTCACACCGCTCGCCCGGTCCGCGCGGACCGGGACCTGTGGCAGGAGGCACGGCGACATGGACGAGCGCAGCCCCGGCAACGTCATCGCCTTCCCCGCGCACCGCCGCGGCACGATCGAGGACACCCTGTCGGGCTTCGCCGACCGGGCCGGCCACGGCGAGTGGTTCGGGCGCAGGGCCGAGCGCTGGGTGACCGTGTTCTTCGCGGAGCTCCGCGGCTGGCACACCATCACCGACCGGGTCGGGCCGGAGCAGGCCGAGGAGGTCCTGGCCCGCGTGGTCAACCGTGCCCTGGAGTCCCTGTCCGAGACCGGAGCGGTGGACGTCACCCTCGGCGGCGAGCCGATGCAGCCCGTGATCTCGGCCCGGTTCGAGGGGGAGGGACACGCCGTGGCGGCCCTCCGCGCCGCGCTGGCCGTCCGCCACGCCGCGGCCACTGCCCAGTTCCCGGCGCTGCCCGGCCACCAGTACCAGGTCTGCACGGGGGTGAACAGCGGGACGATCGTGGACGCGCACATCGGCGCCGAGAGCACGATGGCCTTCCAGTCGGTGGGGACGGTGGAGACGTTCGCGATGCGCCTCCAGGAGTTCGCCGGGCCCGGCCAGATCTTCCTGTCCGAAGAGACCTGCCGCGAGGCGGGAGGGGCCCTCCGGGCCCGCTCGATCGGCGAGGTGAGGGTGAACGCGGCCGGAGAGCTTCGGGAGGCCTACCTGCTGACCGACGTCGCCGCGGCCGAGGTCCCGGCGGGCCACGGTCCCCCCGTCCCGGCTCGACCGGGCGACGAGCGATCCGGGCCGGCGCCCCGGGCCGGCTATCCCCCGAGCTAGGTCTGCGGCTCCTGGCTCTCCCCTCCGGGACGGGCGCCTTCCCCGTCGTGGGGGCCCGAGGCCTCCGCGGCCCTTCGCAGGGGCAGCCGGGGCTCCTGGAGCGAGCCGAGCTGGGCCAGGTCGCGGGGGAACAGGAGCCCCACGGTCCAGTCCATCGCAATGCGGACCTTCCTGTTCAGGGTGGGCATCATGGCCAGGTGGTAGCTCCGGTGCAGGAACCACGCCGGGAACCCCCGGAGCCGGACCCCCATGACCCTGGCCACCCCCTTGTACCGGCCCAGCCCGACGAGCTGGCCCTTGTTGCGGTACCGGAACGGCCTGGGCTCCCGGCCGTCCATCACGGCGAGGAGGTTCCGGGCCAGGCGACGGGCCTGGCGCAGCGCGTGCTGGGCGGTGGGAGGGGTGACCGCTCCGGGCCGGGTCAGGTCGGGGACGGCGGCGCAGTCCCCCGCCGCCCACGCCGCGTCCACGCCGCGCACGCGCATCGTCTCGTCGACCAGGACCCGGCCGGCCTCGTCGGTCGGGAACCCGGTCGCCGCCACGAGCGGATGCGGACGGACCCCGGCCGTCCAGACCAGGGTGTCCGCGGGGAACGCCTGCCCGTCGGA
>JACQTL010000258.1 GCA_016210805.1 Actinomycetota bacterium
GACCACACGGCTCCTGGACGCCCTGGCCCGGGGGGCCGAGTTCCTCGGCGACGACTGGCTGATCGTCGACGAGGGGGGCACGGTCTACCCGTTCGTGCTGTCCTTCGGCCTGACCGACCGGCTGCTCTCCGAGCACGCCGGGCTGCGCCGGCGCCTGCCCCTTTCGTCCCGCGTGGGCTTCGGGCTGCGCAGCGGGCTCCGAGCGGCCGCCCTGGCCGGCGCCGGGCGGAGCGCCTCACCGGTGGCCCGAGGGGTCCGGTGGGCCGCCGAGCTCGGGGCGGCGACCTCGTGGCGCCGGGGAGCCCTGGCCGCCTTCTTCCCCGAGGTCGAGGTGGGCCGGCCCGGCCCCATCGACCGGATCGAGATGCTCGACGGCGACCCCGGTCCCGACCCCGCCCGCCGGCTGGCGGCGACGGTCGGCTTCGAGCTGGCCAGGGACCTCCGGGCGCTGGAGTACCTCCTGGCCCCCGAGGCCCTCGACGTCCTGGACCGGGCCACCGTGGCCGAGCGCGAGGTCCTGGCCGCAGTGGTGGCTTCGAGCCAGGTGGTGGCCCTCCCTCCCCGGCCCGCCGGCGGAACCCAGGCCGGGCCCCCCTCGGCATGAAGGCTGCCGGGCCCCGGTCCCGGGTACGTTCGGGCGCCCCTCAGGAGAGCCGTTCGGCCAGGTACCGCAGGCTCAACGGGTAGCGGTACTCGATCGCCATGTGGGTCGCGTCGAACAGCTCGTAGTGGACGTCGGGGGCCCCGGACGCCTCCGCCTCCCTGCGGAAGGCCTCGGCTCCGAGGTCCAGGTGGAACTCGTCCCGCTTCCCGGCGTCGATCCAGATCCCCCGCATCGAGCCCAGGGTCTCGCGGTGGGCCGGCTCCCGGGCCATGCGCACCGGGTCCCACGCGAGCCACCGGTCCCACACCTCCGGGACCAGCTCGCCGGTGGCGACGTCGTAGGGCAGATGCACGGAGCCGTCCCCGTCGGTCGAGTAGCACGCCGCCATGCACCAGTCGTTCAGGAGGTGCCCGTCGCTCTCCTTCGAGAACGCGGGCCGCGACCGGAACTCCTCCCAGAACCGGTCGAAGGACCCCTCGTAGTCCTCGCGGAGGGCCCGGGCCGACTGACGGAACTCCGGCAGGTAGCACGTCTCGAACAGGGCGTCGCCGGCGTGCGTGGCCAGGCCGCCCCACAGGTCCGGGCGGAGGAGCGGGGTGACCATGGCCCCGTAGCCGCCGCTCGACTTGCCGGCGATGCCTCGGTGGTCCCGGTGGGCCAGCGTCCGGAACCGCTCGTCCACCCAGGGCACGACCTCCTCGCAGAGGTACGTGTGGTAGCGGCCGGTGCCCGGGGAGTCCAGGAACTGCGACCCGCCCAGCGAGGTCCAGCAGTCCACCCACACCACGATGCAGGGTGGGGCCTCGCCGGCGGCGAACATCCCGTCGGCGAGCTCGGGGAAGTTCAGGCGGAACGCCGAGCGGTTCCTCCACATGTCGAGCTGCCCGGTCAGCCCCTGGATCTGGTAGACGGCGGGGAACCGGCGGTCCGGCTCGTCGTCGTACCCCGGGGGGAGGTAGACCCACAGGGGCCGGCGATCCGGGTCGCCGAGCCGGTTCCCCCGCAGGGCCTCGCTCTCGATCTCGTGCTCCTCGAACCGGCCGGCCGTCTCGGTGCGCCACGGAAGCATCCCGTCTCCTCCTCGCTCGTGGTCCCGCGCGGGGGACCCCGCGGATGCTACCGGTCCGGGGGGTGCGCCGGTTGCTAGACTCGGCGACGCGTGGACACGAGGGCCGGAGCCGGGTGAGCTCGTTCTCCTCCTCCCCCTGGGAGGCTGCCCTCTCGCAGCTGGACGAGGCGGCCCGCATCATTCAACTGGACGAGGGCGTCCACGACGTCCTGCGGACCCCGAAGCGGAGCCTCACCGTGGCCGTCCCCATAAAGCTGGACGAGGGCGGGGTCAGGGTGTTCGCCGGCCACCGCGTCCACCACAACACCTCACGGGGCCCCTCCAAGGGCGGGATCAGGTTCCATCCGGCCGTCACGCTCGACGAGATAAAGGCCCTGGCCATGTGGATGACCTGGAAGTGCGCGATCATGGGCATCCCCTACGGGGGGGCCAAGGGCGGGGTCGCCGTGGACCCCAAGGCGCTCTCGCGGGGCGAGCTCGAGCGCCTGACCCGCCGTTATGCCAGCGAGCTCGTCCCCCTGCTCGGCCCCGACCGCGACATCCCCGCGCCCGACGTCGGGACCGACGAGCAGGTCATGGCCTGGATCATGGACACCTACTCCATGAACGTGGGCCACTCCGTCCCCGGCGTGGTCACCGGCAAGCCGCTCTCGGTGGGGGGATCGGCCGGCCGGGGAGAGGCGACCTCCCGGGGAGTCATGTACATCACCTCGGCGACCCTGAAGGCGCTCGGCCGGGCGGTGGACGAGACGACGGTGGCCATCCAGGGATACGGGAAGGTGGGCGGGCCGGCGGTGCGGATGCTCCACGAGCTGGGCTGTCGCGTGGTGGCCGTCTCCGACGTCTCCGGCGGGGTGTACGGGCCCCAGGGCCTCTCACCCACGGGTCTTTCCGCCCACCGGAACGAGGCGGGGACCGTGGCCGGGTTCGAGGGCGGCGAGGCCATCTCGAACGCGGAGCTCCTCGAGCTCGACGTGGACCTGCTGGTCCCGGCGGCCATGGAAGGACAGTTCACCGAGGAGAACGCGGACCGGGTCCGGGCCCGGGTCATCGTCGAGGCTGCCAACGGGCCCACGACCCCGGAGGCCGACCGGATCTTCCACGACCGGGGGATCCTGGTGGTGCCCGACATCCTGGCCAACGCCGGCGGCGTCACCGTGTCGTACTTCGAGTGGGTCCAGGACCTCCAGGCCTACTTCTGGTCGGAGGACGAGGTGAACGAGAGGCTCCGCTCGATCATGGAGGGGTCCTACGTGGACGTGCTGGCCGTGGCCGAGGAGCGCAAGTCCACGATGCGGACGGCCGCCACGATCCTCGGCGTCTCCCGGGTGGCCGAGGCCCACGTCACCCGAGGGCTGTTCCCGTAGGGTCGGCGGCCCGGAACGCGGCGGCCGTGGCGCCGGCGCGGGTGTGGACCCCCAGCTTCGCGAACACGTTCTCCAGGTGCTTGCGGACCGTCCTCGCGCTGATGAACAGGGCCTCGCCGATCTGCGGGTTGGTCAGCCCGCGGGCCACCAGGAGCAGGACCTCGGCCTCCCGGGGGGACAGCCCGAGGGAGGCGATCGTCTCCCCGGACGGATCGGTCCGCCGCTCCCGGAAGACCAGCAGGAACCTGTCCGGGGGCTCCGGGAGCACGTGGGCGACCGTTCGCAGGCCATCGCTCTGCACGTGGGCGGCGCCGGCGGGAAGGGCCAGGGAAACCCCGGAAGGGGAGGCGACCAGCGCGGCCAGCCGGTCCGGCACCCGCCCGTCCACCCGGCCCCGGGGGTCGAACCTCGACATCGCCGTGCGGGCCGCGGCGTCGGCCTCGAGGATGCGGCCGTCGGCGGCCACCACGGCCATGCTCGTGCCGGAGGCTCCCATGGCCCGCTCCATCCGAGCGGCGAGCTCCCGCAGCGCCGCCACCTGCGATGCCCGGCCGATGTGGGGACGGAGCATCTCCAGCATGGCCCTCTCCGCCTCGGTGAAGTCGCCGGTCGACCGGAACAGGGCGATGGCCTGGATCGGGACGCCGATCGCCGGGGGGAACCAGGTCGCGGCGAGCATGAAGCGGACGTCCAGGAGGCGGTAGTAGTCGCGGTACAGGGCGAGCTCGCGGAGCTGCCGCTGCGACAAGAAGTCGGACAGCAATAGCGCGCGCCCGTCCTGGGTGCCGAAGTGATGCATGACCACGGGGTGCTCGTGCATCACCTCCGCGAAGATCTCCTCGGAGCCGGGGAACACCGCCTCGGGGGGGTCGGCCACGAACCGGGCCGTGCGGCTCACGGGGTCCACCTCGTTGTAGCCGGCGATGTCGGCGGGGATCAGCCCCCGGGAGCCCTCCGTCAGGGCGTGGACGAACGCCGCGGGATCCGGTGCCTCGTACAGCTCGCCGACGAACCCGAGTAGCCGGGCCACGTCGTCGTGTCCAAGTT
This sequence comes from Actinomycetota bacterium, assembly GCA_016210805.1. GTDB lineage: Bacteria > Actinomycetota > UBA4738 > UBA4738 > JACQTL01. The sequence continues at coordinate 4,088 of JACQTL010000258.1, forward strand.
GCCCCATCTTGCCCCCAACCGGCGGGTCGAGGATATGACGAACGGCCACTGTGGGGGAAGCGGATCCACCTGTTTCCATCACTCCGGGGGGAGGCGCGGTCCCCCGGACGGCGGACGGCGGAGGACATGCTGGGCAGAAGGAACCGTTCGAGCTTCGGCAGGCTGAGCTCGCCCCTCGTGGGGGCGCTGGTCCTGCTCGCCTCGATGCTCCTCCCCGCGGCTCCCGCAGCGGCGGCGACCGCCGACCTCTCCCTGACGAAGACCGACTCCCCGGACCCCGTCGCCGTCGGGGAGACCTTCACCTACACGATCGAGGTGACCAACGGCGGTCCGGACGTCGCGGACGGGTCGGTGTTCGACCCCCTGCCCAGCGGCGTCACGCTGGTCGAGGCCCGGCCCACCGCCGACTGCCTGGACTTCGGGGGCTCGGTGAGCTGCTCGTTCGCCGGGTTGGGCGTGGGGGAGACGTTCACCGTCGAGATCGACGTGACGGCGGACTGCGTCGGGACCGTGGAGAACTTCGCGCTCGCCTTCCCCACGAACGGGGACGACCCGGACGGCGCCACCGACACCGAGGAGACCACGGTCACGGGGGCCGAGCCCGAATGCGCCGACGTCACGATGGACAAGTCCGTGTCCGAGGACCCCGCGGCGCTGGGGAGCCAGCTCGTCTACACCCTCACCGTCCGCAACGACGGACCGGGCCCGGCCGAGGACGTGGCGGTCACCGACTTCCTGCCCGCGGAGGTCACCTTCGTGTCGTCGGACCCCGGCGAGCCGACCTGCGTGCACGACGCCGGCATCGTGATGTGCGACCTCGGAACGCTGGCGGGCGGCGCCGAGGCGACGATCACGATCACGGTCACGGCCGACGAGCTCGGGGAGATCGGGAACGTGGGGAACGTCGACACCACCTCTCTCGAGTCGACCAAGTCGAACAACGTCGCCTCCGTGCTGACGACGGTCGAGGAGCCCCCACCCGAGGCGGACGTCTCCATCACGAAGTCCGACTCCCCCGACCCCGCGCACGTGGGCGACGCGATCACCTACACGCTGGTGGTGACGAACAACGGCCCCGACGCCGCCCAGGACGTGACCGTGACCGACTCGCTCCCCGCAGGAGTGACCTTCGCCTCGGTCGACCCCGGCGACCCGACCTGCGGCCCCACGCTCGGCACGGTGACGTGCCTGCTGGGGACGATGGCCAGCGGGGAGTCAAGGACGATCACGATCACGGTGAACGCCTCTTCCGTGGGGACCCACACCAACACGGCGGTCGTGACCTCCTCATCGCCCACCGATCCCGACCTGGACAACAACGAGGCCACCGAGGAGACCACGGTCGCCCCCCAGGCCGACCTCCGCATCGAGAAGTCGGACTCCGACGACCCGGTGACCGAGGGCGCCGTCTTCGACTACACGGTCGTCGTGACCAACGACGGCCCGGATGCGGCGCAGGACGTCACGGTTACCGACCTCCTGCCGGCGGGAGTGTCGTTCGTCTCAGCGGACCCCGGCTTCCCGGACTGCACCGGCGGGATCGTCTCCGTGCAGTGCAACCTCGGCACGATGGCCAGCGGCACGTCCCGGACGATCACCATCACGGTCGCCGCCGAGGAGGTCGGCACTCACGAGAACTCGGTCTCCGTGGCCAGCTCCACCGACGACCCGAACGTCGGGAACAACGGGGACTCCGAGTCCACCACCGTCGACGAGCCCCCGCCGCCCTCCGCCGACGTCCGGGTGGAGAAGTCGGACTCGGCCGACCCCGTGACCCAGGGAGAGCATTTCACCTACACGATCGAGGTCACCAACGACGGCCCGGACCCCGCCCAGGGAGTGACTGTCGTCGACCTCCTTCCGGTGGGCATGTCCTTCGTTTCGGCCGATCCCGGTGCGCCGACCTGCGAGGAGGCGCTGCTCCATTCGGTCTTCTGCAACCTGGGAACGATGGAGGAGGGGGAGACCCGATCGATCACGATCACCGTGACCGCAGACCAGGTGGGCACCCACGAGAACTCTGTCTCGATCGACTCGACCTCCCCCCTCGACCCGCAGCCGATCAACGACACGGACTCCGAGTCGACCACCGTCGTGGAGCCTCCGCCTCCCGAGGCCGACGTCCGGATCGAGAAGTCGGATTCGGCCGACCCGGTGATCCAGGGTGACCAGTTCACCTACACCCTCACGGTCACCAACGACGGCCCCGACCCGGCCGCGAACGTCGTGGTCAACGACACCCTCCCGGCCGGGGTCACGTTCGTCTCCTCGTCTCCCGGCCCGCCCGACTGCCTGGCACTCATCGGAGGGGTCGTCAGCTGCCAGCTGGGGACGATGGCCTCCGGCGAGACCCGGATCATCACGATCACGGTCACCGCCGACGACCTCGGCACCCACGAGAACGCCGCCACGGTGACCTCCTCGACCGACGACCCGGACCCGGGCGACAACTCCGACTCCGAGGCCACCACGGTTCGGGAGGCCCAGGCCGACGTCCGCGTCGAGAAGACCGACTCGGCCGACCCGGTGACCCAGGGTGATCAGTTCACCTACACCCTCATGGTCACGAACGACGGCCCGGACCCCGCCCACGACGTGGAGCTCCTCGACGGTCTCCCGGACGGCGTCTCCTTCGTGGCCTTCGACACGGGCTTCCTGGTCTGCCAGCTGGGGGCCCTCCAGACGGTCTCCTGCGAGTTCGGGACCATCCCGGCCGGCGAGAGCCGGACGATCGTGGTCCGGGTGACCGCCGACGAGGTCGGCACCCACGAGAACAGCGCGCTGGTTACCACGTCCACGGGCGACCCGGAGCTCGGCGACAACCAGGAATCCGAGACGACCACGGTGGAGGAGCCCCCGCCCCCCGCAGCCGACCTCCGCATAGAGAAGTCCGACTCCGCCGACCCGGTGACCCAGGGGGAGACCTTCACCTACACGATCGTGGTCACCAATGACGGGCCGGGCGACGCGCAGGACGTGGTGGTCGGCGACCTCCTTCCGGTCGGAGTCGCGTTCCTCTCCGCGACCCCGCTATTCGTGTGCTCCGGCATCATCGTCACGGTGACCTGCGAGCTGGGGACCCTGGCCAGCGGTGGGTCGGTGACCATCACGATCACGGTTCGGGCCCTGGAGGCCGGCACGCACGAGAACGGCGCCTCCGTCGGAAGCTCCACCGCCGACCCGAACCCGGGCAACAACTCCGACACCGAATCCACCACGGTCCAGCCACCCCAGGCCGACTTGTCCGTGCAGAAGGCGGACTCCGTCGACCCGGTGAGGGTCGGAGACCGGTTCAACTACATCCTGATCGTGAAGAACCACGGACCCGACCCGGCGGAGAATGTGGAGGTCACCGACACGCTCCCGGCAGGGCTCACCTTCGTGGCGGTGGATCCCGACGCTCCGACGTGCACCGAGGCGGGGGGAGTGGTGGCCTGCGACCTCGGCACGCTCGCCGTCGGGGAGGAGCGGGTGGTCAACATCACGGTGGACGCCGCGGAGCTCGGGACCCACGAGAACGCTGCCCTGGCCTCCTCCTCGACGGCCGACCCGAACCTCGGGAACAACCAGGCCTCCGAGACGACCGACGTCGTGGAGGAGCCCTCCGGCGCCGATCTCCGGGTCGAGAAGGAGGTCCTGTCGGGACCGGCACACACCGTCGGCGGCGGGGTCCGCTTCCAGATCACGGTGTTCAACGACGGGCCCGAGGCGGCGACGGGCGTCGTGATCCGGGACCTCGTCCCCACCGCGATCGGGAACGTCTCCGTGGACGCCCCGGACTCCCTCCGATGTGAGGTCTCTCCGAGTGGAGCCCTCGTGACGTGCGAGCCCCCGCTGCCCCTGCCGGCGGGGGACGCCTTGAGGTTCCGGGTGGTGGGCCGCCTCGACTGCGGTGGAACCGTGACGAACACCGCAGAGGTCTCGAGCCGGACCCCGGACCCTGATCCCTCCGACAACTCCTCATCCGCGCCGGTAGTGGTCGAGGGGCCGGAGGACTGCGCCGACCTCTCTATCCTGAAGACGGACGAGCCCGATCCGGTCCCCGCGGGGGGACGACTGGTCTACACGTTGCTGGTCCACAATGCCGGCCCATCGACCGCGCGAGGTGTGCGGGTCCAGGACTTCCCCGACCTCTCGACGCGGGTGGGAACCATGACCTCCACCCGAGGCTCGTGCACGGAGTCTCTAGTTGTATGCCACCTCGGCGACCTCGAGCCGGGCGGGACGGTCGTCGTGACGATCCCGGTGGAGGTGGGTGGCCCGTGCTCCCGCGAGCTCGATAACACGGCTCGGGTCTCCTCCCTGACCCCCGATCCGGACGGGTCCAACAACAGGTCCACCGCGACGACCAGCGCGGAGGGGGAGACATGCGTGGACGTCTCCCTGACCAAGGAGGCGCCGTCAACGGTCGACCCGGACGAGATCTTCGCCTACCGCCTCCGGGTCCGCAACGCGGGACCGGGCGACGCGGCGGACGTCGTTCTGCGCGACCCCCTCCCGGAGCGAGCCGTGCTCGTCTCGATGACGCCGGGCGGCCCGACGTGCGGGCAGGCAGACGGCGTAGTGACGTGCCACTTCGGGACGATCCCGGCCGGCGGGACGCGCTCGGTGGAGATACGCGTGCAGGCGCTCGGGTTCCGTGGGGAGCTCCTGGTGAACCAGGCCATCGTGACGACCGCCAGCATTGATACCAACGGCGAGAACGACAAGGCAGTCGCGCGGACCTCGATCCGCCCACGGGTGGCGCTGTCGATCGCCAAGGTCGACCAGCCCGACCCCGTGGAGGAGGGAAAGCGGTTCACCTACCTGATCACCGTTCGCAACGATGGCCCGGGGGCCGCGAGGGACGTCGTGGTCCTCGACCCGCTCTCCCAGGAGGACGTGGAGCTGGTCGGAGCGGTGATCGTCGACGACGACCGTGACTGCGGATTCGTCCAGGGTTCGGTGCGGTGCGAGCTGAGAGAGGTGCCGGCTGGCACGACGAAGAGGATCCGGATCGAAGTCATCGCCCGGCGCGCCGGCCTCATCCGGAACCGGGCCACCCTCACCACGAGCTCGGTCGACGATGGAGGTGCGGACGTCGCGGAGGCCGAGACCCGGGTGCTCCCGGTCGTGGACCTGGTCGTCCGGAAGACCGACTCCCCGGACCCGGTGGGCCGGGGTCGCGAGCTCGTCTACACAGTCATCGTCACGAACGCCGGGTCCAGCCCGGCGAACGACGTCGTGCTGGTGGACAGCCTCCCCACGGCCTTCAGGCTCCACCGGTTCTTCCGGTCGCAAGGGTCCTGCAAGTTGCTCCTGAACGTCTTGACCTGCCGGCTCGGGACGATAGCGGGCATTAGCAAGGCGAGGATCGACATCGTGGGCAGCTCGGTCGAGCTCGGCCGGATGACCAATGTGGCCAGAGTCACGACGTCGAGCCGGGATCGCAACCCTGCGAACAACGATGCCGTCGAGCACACCAGGGTGGTCGACGAGCCCGAGCGGGACGGCCCCTCCGGCTCCGGCGAAGTCCGGGACGCCGGTCCGTCCCCAGAGCCACAGCCGGGGCTCGGATCGGGTGGTCCCGGCGGCGATCCCGGGACGCCGCCCCCCGGGCGGACCGAGCCTCGGCGGGAGTGGCCCGGTGACAGGGAGCGATCCGACCATCACCGGGACGATGGGGAGCGGGTCCGGGCGAGGGCCACCCGGGGCGGAGCGACGGTGAAGAGGCCTCGAGGATCCAGAGCGAAACGCAGGCAGGCCCGTCCCCCGCCCCCCAGGCTCTTGCGCTAGTCCAGCTCAGACTAGTGGTGCTTGCGGTGTCGGTGGGGGCTGTTACGCTCGGCATGTCGCGCGGCCCCCCGAGGCGACGCACATGGAGCAGGTCGGCGAGCTGGACGAGCGGTCCAGGGACATCCTCGACTTCGAGCGGGGCTGGTGGCAGGGATCGGGCCCCAAGGAGCGGATGATCCGGGACCGCTTCGGCGTATCCACGACGCGCTATCATCAGCTGCTCAACCGGGTCATCGACCGCCCGGAGGCGCTGGCCCACGACCCGATGCTCGTGCGCCGGCTCCGGCGGCTGCGGGAGGCCCGGCGACGCAAGCGTTTCGCTGGCGGTCTCGGGCTCCGAAGGTAGCCCGGAGGAAGGGGTGAGGGGCAGGCATGAGCCCCCGACTCGGTGGAGCTTCTACGCCTCCGTGGCGGGCAGCGCCATGAAGCTCGTCATCGTGGCCCTGGCGCTGGTCGCCGGCGTCGTCCTGCTCACCCAGGGGTTCGACACGGTGGGGTCGCTGCCCCGCGGGTCGACGGGGACCGAGACGACGACCTCTCCGCCCACCGACGCGACCACCACCCCGCCCCCCGAGGAGACCTGCGAGCGGACGGGCGTGGTCGTTTACATCTACAACGGCACGAACGTGACCGGACTGGCCGCCCTGGCCGGCGAGCTCATCTCGCCGCCGTACGTCGTTCCCGAGGTCGGCAACGCGGCCTCCACGTTCGAGACCACGCGTCTTTACTGGCGGGCCGCGGCCGACCGCGTGGAGGCCGAGTGCCTCCGCGACGAGTTCTTCCCCGGGGGGGACGTCCAGCAGCTCGAGCGGGGGTCGGGAGTGCCCAGGGACGCCCAGGTCGCCGTCTACCTGGGCTCGGACTTCGCCGCGGACAACCCGGCCTAGTGACCGGCCGCGGCCGGATCCTCCGTAAGAC
>JACQTL010000256.1 GCA_016210805.1 Actinomycetota bacterium
CTCGAACGGCGTCGTGTAGACGATCCTCACCTGGCCGGCCCCGTTGCAGGTGAGCTCGGTCCCGGCCACGAAGGAGTCGCCCGTGACCCCGGTCCCGGCGGCGGGGAGGTTACCCACGGAGCCAGGCCTGACCGGGCCGTCGGCCAGGACGGCCCCGGGGCCGAGCTTCCAGGTCGAGCCGGAGATCGCCTGGAGCTGGAACTCCACTCGGGACCCGGCCTTGGGGTCGAAGTAGGCGTAGGTGAGCGGCTCGGCGGTGCGCGTCACCTCGGCCTGGACCGGGATCGTGGCCCCGTCGTCGTAGAAGGCACCGAAGGCCGGCTGGAGGAACTCCACGTCCATCATCGTCTTCAGCAGGAGCCAGGCCTCGCTGAAGACGCTCACCTCTGCGCTCACCGAGAGGGTCCCGTCGGCCTCGTAGGTCCCCGAGCCGGAGAGCAACTCGACCGTGTCGCCGTGCCGGTGGAGGAGGTGCACGCCGCCGGAGAGGTCCGGGACCCCGGCCCGGACGGTCAGCGTGGCGGGCGCCCTCAGCTCGAGGCCGTCGGGGAACAGCAGCCAAACGCCGCCCAGGGCGGCCTCGGCGCCCTCCACGATCAGCTGCTCGTCGGGGACCCGACGGACGGCGATCTCGTCGGGATCGGTGCCCGGCGGCAGGGCGCCCGGGGGGAAGATCATCTCGGCAGAGCCGTCCTCGGCGGTGACGGTCAGGGCGGCGGAGGGCACACCGTCGTCCGGCCCGGGATCGGGCGAGGCTCCCGAGCAGGAGGCCACGAGAGTCGCGAGGGAGACGACGATAGTCCGCCCCCTGCTCGCTCCCGCCATCCGCCCCCCTCGCGACGCCGTCATGTCATGTTCATGACGGCGCGTCGGACCCGAGGATAGCGAGCGCGGGGCGGTCCGGGAAGCCGGGGCCGTCGTAGTACGCTCGGGCGGCGATGGCTTCCAGGGGGTCGGTGCTCGTGGCGATGTCGGGCGGGGTGGACTCGTCGGTGTCGGCCTGCCTGCTCGCGGAGCAAGGGTACGAGGTGCTCGGCTCGCACATGCGCCTGGTGCACCTGGCCGAGGGCGTTGACCACGGGTGCTGTGGGCCGAGCGCCCGGGCCGATGCGGAGGAGGTGGCCGGGATCGGCGGCTTCCCGTTCGAGGTCGTCGACCTGACCGAGGCTTTCGAGGAGACCGTCCTGGCGGACTTCTTCGAGGAGCACGAGGCGGGCCGGACCCCGAACCCCTGCGCCCGGTGCAACGAGCACATCAAGTTCGGCGCGTTCCTGGCTCGGGCCGACAGGCTGGGGATCGACCTCGTGGCCACCGGCCACTACGTGCGCCGGGCGGCCGGTCCCGACGGGCGGTGGCGGCTGCTCCGCGGCGCCGACCGGGGGAAGGACCAGTCCTACATGCTCCACGCGATCACGCAGCGGGCCCTGTCCAGGTCGCTGTTCCCCGTGGGCGGCATGGCGAAGTCCGAGACCCGGCAGCACGCGTCGCGACTGGGGCTGCCCGTGGCCGGCAAGCCCGACTCGCAGGAGGTTTGCTTCGTCCCGGGGGCGGATCACGCCGCCTTCCTCCGCGAGTACGCGCCCCACCTCGCGAGGGAGGGGGAGGTCGTGGGTCCCGACGGGAGGCTGCTGGGTCGGCACGACGGGACCTTCCGGTTCACGGTGGGGCAGCGCCGGGGACTGGGAGTGTCGACGGGGGAGCGGACCTACGTCGTGGACGTGGACCCCGAGGCGAACCGGGTCGTTGTGGGGCCCGCGGAGCTCCTGTCCCGGCGGGGGTTGGTGGCCGACCGCGTGTCGTGGGTGGCCGGGGAGGCGCCGGCGGCCGGGCCGTTCGAGGCCGAGGTCCGGATCCGGTACCGGGGTGATGACGTCCCCGCCGTCGTCACCGCGGAGGGCGACCGCGCCGTGGTGGAGTTCCGGGCCCCCCAGCGGGGGGTCGCTCCCGGGCAGAGCGTCGTGGTCTACCGGGGCGACGAGCTTCTGGGCGGGGGCCGGATCCTCCGGGCCCTCCGCTGAGGTCGCGGGTGGCCGGCTCGCACGGAGCGAACCACCCGGTCTTCGCGCTGTTCTACCGGCTGCTCGGGCCGCTCAACGACCGTGGCGGTTTCATCGAGCACCGGCGCCGCCTGCTCGCCGAGGCCAGGGGCCGGGTCCTGGAGGTCGGGGTGGGCACGGGGCTGAACCTCCCGCTCTACCCGCCGGGGGTGAGGGAGATCCTGGCCGTGGAGCCCGAGCCCCACATGAGGGCCGAGGCCGAGAAGGCCGCGGCCGAGGCGCCGGTGCCGGTCCGCGTGATCGACGCGCCCGCCGAGCGGCTGCCCTTCGACGACGGCTCGATCGACACCGTGATCACGTCCCTGGTCCTGTGCTCCGTGGAGGACCTGGGCGCCGCCCTGGCCGAGATCCGACGGGTCCTTTTGCCCGGCGGCAGGCTGCTCTTCCTGGAGCACGTTCGGGCCCCGGAGGGGTCGCGGCTCCAGCGCTGGCAGGACCGGCTGGAGCGCCCCTGGGGGTTCGTGGGGGCCGGCTGCCATCCGAACCGGGACATCGCCGGGGCCGTGGCCGGGGCGGGGTTCGAGATCGAGTCGATCGACGCCTTCGACATCGGCGGCCCGCTGGTGCCGGTCCGGCCCCACGTGCTCGGCGTCGCCCGACCGGTCGGGGAGTAGGCCGTTCAGGCCTCCGCGTCCGGGAGGGCCACGGTGACCTCGATCTCCGCCGGGGCGTCTCCCGGCCGGGGACCTTCGGGGATAGGATGGCCGGCACGGGAAGGAGGCCGCATGGACGAGCATCCGAACGCCGGGCTGGTCAGGAAGGGACTCGAGGCCTTCGGGTCCGGGGACATGGAGACCGTCCAGGAGCTGATCGCCGACGACGTGGTGTGGCAC
>JACQTL010000262.1 GCA_016210805.1 Actinomycetota bacterium
CAACGCGAACGTCCACCGCGGCGTGTACGCCCTGGCCCAGGAGGCCACCGACCTCTACGAGTCGGCCCGGGCCCGGCTGGCCGCCTTCGTCGGCGCCCCGGACCCCGCGACGATCGTGTTCAACCGGGGGACCACGGAGTCCGTGAACCTCGTGGCGCACGCCTACGGGCGGAAGGTCCTCGGAGAGGGCGACGAGATCCTCCTGTCCGAGCTGGAGCACCACTCGAACATCATCCCCTGGCAGCTCGCCGCGCAGGCCACCGGCGCGGTCCTCCGCTACATCCCCCTCACCGAGGACGGCCGGTTCGACCTCGCGAGGCTCGACGGGCTGATCACCGGCCGGACCAGGATCGTGGCCGTGTCGGGCATGTCGAACGTGCTCGGCACGATCCCTCCGGTCCGCGAGCTGGCCGACGCCGCGCACTCCGTGGGGGCCGTCCTGCTGGTGGACGGCGCCCAGCTCGTCCCGCACATGCCCGTGGACGTGATCGCGCTGGGCTGCGACTTCCTGACGGTGTCAGGCCACAAGATGCTGGGGCCCACCGCCTCCGGCGGCCTGTACGGGCGCCGGGAGCTGCTCGAGGACATGGACCCGTTCATGGGCGGGGGGGAGATGATCCGCGAGGTCCACTGGGACCGGGCCACCTGGAACGACGTGCCCTGGAAGTTCGAGGCGGGCACGATGAACATCGCCGAGGAGGTCGGCCTGGCCGCGGCGATCGAGTACCTCGAGGCGCTGGGCATGGAGGCGGTCAGGCGCCACGAGGAGGAGATCACCCGCCACGCGATCGACCGGCTCACCGAGGCCGGGGCCCGCATCTTCGGCCCGATCGACGAGAAGGTCCGGGGGAGCGCGGTCTCGTTCGAGTACGGCGACGTCCATCCCCACGACCTGGCCGAGGTCCTGAACGGCGAGGGCGTGTGCGTCCGGGCCGGCCACCACTGCGCCCAGCCCCTGATGCGCAAGCTCGGGGTCCCGGCCACCACGCGGGCCTCGTTCTACGTCTACAACACGCTGGAAGAGGTCGATGCCCTGGTCGCCGCGCTCGACAAGGCCAAGCGCTACTTCGGTTGAGCCGGGGCCGCCGGGTACACTCGGGTCGATGAGCCTCGACGACCTCTACAGGGAAGTCATCCTCGACCACTACAAGAACCCCCGGAACAAGCGGCCGGGGCCGGAGGGGGCCCTCACGTCCACCCTGAACAACCCCCTGTGCGGGGACGAGATCACGGTCTTCGCCAGGGTGGAGGACGGGAAGGTCACCGAGGTGACGTACCAGGGGCAGGGCTGCTCGATCTCGCAGGCCTCGGCCTCGATGCTCACCGAGGCCGTCGGCGGGACCGAGGTCGAGGAGGCCGGCGAGCTGGCCCGGAAGTTCCGGGGCATGATGGCCGGCGAGGTCGATCCGTCCGAGGACGAGTTCGGAGACCTCATAGCCCTGAAGGGCGTGGTGAAGTACCCGATCAGGATCAAGTGCGCCGTGCTCGCCTGGGACGTGCTCCAGGAGGCCCTCCGGGGGGAGGGCTCCGCGGCGGGCGGAGCCTCGCACTAGGGTGAGGGTGCTCGGCGTGGCCTGGCTCGGGGTCTTCCCCGGACCGGGCGGTTTCGGCGACACGGTGAGCTTCTTCACCGACCTCCTCGGGCTCCGTAAGGGTCCGATCTCCGAGGTCGCCCACCTCGAGACGGCCCGAGGCGACATCGTCGAGGTCTTCCGGCCGGAGGCCCGATACCCGTACGCCGACGGTCCGCTGCCGGGGTTCCTGGTGGAGGACGTGCCGTCCGCGGCGGACGAGCTCCGGGCGGCCGGGACCCCGCTCCTCGGCGACCTGGAGGCCTGGGAGGACCACGCCTGGCAGCACTTCCGGGCTCCGGACGGGTCGGTCTGGGAGGTGACCAGCGGCCCGTTCAGCCCCGACGCCCCGGCGCCCGGGCTGCCCCGGATCGGGATCCGGACGGCGCGGTTCGCCGAAATGGTGTCGTTCGCCAGGAAGACGCTCGCCCTCGAGGTCGCCGACCGGGCCGAGCTGGAGGTCGTGCTGGCCGCGTCGAACGGCGACCGCCTGGAGGTGATCGCCGAGGACGAGCCCGGGCACGCGTTCCTCGCGACGGGGACGCCGGTGGCGGCGATCGAGGTGGACGATGTCCCCTCCCTCCGGCCGCAGCTCGTCTTCGCGGGGGTCGAGCTGCTCGGAGGGACGGACCGGGAGGGTGCGGGGGAGCACCGGCAGCACCTCCGGGCGCCCGACGGCCACGTGTACGAGGTTCTGTCCCGGGGCGGCTGACGGCTCCAGGGGGGTGGACGTGCGTCTCAGGGCGGCCCGTCCGGAGGACGCCGAGGCGGCGGCTCGGCTGATCCTGGAGCCCCCGCCGAGCCTCACCCTGCTCCTGGGCTCCGAGGAGGCCGCCCTCCGGGCGGCCAGGGCGTCGTTCCTGGCCCCCCGGTCGATCCACTCGTGGCGGCACGCGCTGGTGGCCGACGACCCGGAGGCCGGCGTGGTGGGCCTCGTGGTCGCGTTCCCGGGCGGGCTGTGGGGCCGGTACCGGGCGCCCACCGGCCTGGCCATGGCCCGGGCGGCGCCCAAGGCGCTCCCCGGCCTCGTGCGCCGGGGCCGGGTCCTGGACCGGCTCACGGCCCCGGTGCCCGAGGACGCCCTCCACGTGTCAACGCTGGCCGTGGCCCCCGGGACGCGCGGCCGGGGAATCGGGGCCACGCTCCTGCGGGCGGCGGA
>JACQTL010000264.1 GCA_016210805.1 Actinomycetota bacterium
CCGGAAGCCCAGGATATCGTCGAGGGCCGCGTCATCTGCCGGTACCGGGAGCACGGACTGGAAAGTCACATCCAAACACGCCAAACCCTCTCCTTGGGTAGCCCGTGGAAAGAGCCAGTCCTCATATTCCTTCACGTCTGTACCTGGGACGGATGGTCCGTGCACCCTACACACTATCTTCGCAAGGAGAGCCATATAGAGGAACCCCGTGGTCCGGCCTACTTCATACCAGTCCCGATCGACCATCACAGCGAGCCCTTGGCTTGATAGCCGCCTGAACAGCCACCCGGACACTTTGTCGGTGTGAAGAAGGAAGCGTTCCTCGTCATGTGCCACAGCGTCCAGGAAGGTACGGGACCGGACTGCCTGCCTCATTGTTTCATCAAGCTCTCGCGTCCAATGCCTGAGTGCCAGGGTAGGGAAGACCGGTTCATAGACACCTTCCGAAGCCAGGAAGGCCAGTTCGGGAGGCATCTCCCATCCCTCCCTCGTCATCGATTCGGGAACGATAGAGCTCAGATTGTCCCAATAGAAGAGAGCCTGTCGAAGCCAGGGTCCGTTGGCTATCTCGATGAAGGGATAGTAAACGAGTCTCCTTCCCCCAGCCCCTCTTCCACCGCGGCGACTCATGTGTCCAAGGGTATACATTCTGAGCACGCCAGCAAGCCAGGACACTCAGAGGCTCCCGATCGGGTGGCCTACGTCGCAGAGACGCCTTGACCAACATCGCTGGGCGCGGCTCCCCGCGGGCTCCCCGGCATCCGGACTCGCCAGATCCGACACACGGTGTGAGCCGCACGTCGTTCCGCGTAGAGGTTGGCGACCAGCTCCACCGAGGGCCTAGAACGACGGAGCCGTACGGGGACATCTCCGGGACAGGGGACGGTGCTCAAGCAAGCCAGCGGGGCACCCGGGGCTTGCCGAGAAGCGCGACAGAGGCTAGGCTAACTAACAGGAACGTAATTTGCCGCTTGTACGGGGGCCAAGATGGAGAGACCATCGCAACTCAGGCAGCTTCTTGAGGCTCCTGCGGGTGCATGGTTTCGCAAGGTGGACCTTCACGTCCACACACCGGCCGCTCCCGATATGGATTCGCGGTGGAAGGACGCAACGCCGGCCGACCTGGTGGCGTTCGCAGTTGCCCGCGGCCTAGAAGTCATTGCGATCACGGACCACAACAGCGTCGCGTGGTGTGACTCAGTGAGGGAGGCAGCGGCGGGAACGTCACTGACGGTCTTTCCGGGCGTGGAGGTTGCAACCCAAGAGGGCCATCTGCTTGTTCTCTTTGAGCCAGACGCTGCCCTCTCGGACTTGGCCGCCTTCCTCATCACGCTCGGCTTCAAGGGTCGGAGCTTCGACCCTATGACCGCCCTCGCCAAGGGTGACCTCCCGAGCGTCAGCGAGATGGCTCGCAACGAGGGAGCGCTCGCCATTGCCGCGCACATCGAGAAGGAGCGGGGGTTCTGGAAGACGACTGAGAGGGTACCCTTGCGTCGTCAACAGATCTACGCCTGCGAGGCCATAGAAGCCTTTGAGATTACGAAGGCCAACCTCCGAGAAGGGTTCCTAGGCGGAGACATTCCGGGGTATGAACGACAGGTCGCCTGCATCCAGGGTTCAGACTCATGGCCGCTGAACGGTTCGGCGCACCAGCTCGATGCGGTAGGTGCCCGGTACAGCTACATCAAGCTCGACGCCCTCACGCTCGATGGCGTGCGCCACGCCTTCATCGACCCGGAGCTTCGGATTCGATTCGGCCACGAACCTCCCTCGTATCCTACCGACGCCATCGAAGGCCTCTGGGTGACAGGCGGCTTTCTGGCCAACGAAGTGTTGCGCTTCGGGCATGACGTGACGTGCCTTATCGGAGGCACAGGAGCGGGTAAGTCCCTATCGCTGGAACTATGCCGATTCGCCCTGGCTCAACAGGTCGATGGCCGGGTTCTGTCTCGTATCCGGACCGAAATCGACGGACTCCTCACTGCCGGGCTCCGGCCGGGCGACAGCGTCAACGTCGTTGTGTCCAAGGATGGAGAGCGATACCTGGTCCAACGGACTTGGACTGGCACAGAGTCCCCTGACCCTGTCGTCTGGCGAATCATCGATGGTGAGCTTGAGGACCTCTCGAAATCCGTCCACGTGCCATCCTTCTTTCCGCTGAAGGCCTTTAGCCAGAGCGAGATTATCGAGTACGCCAGGGAACCGGCGGCACGTCTCAGCCTCGTCGATGACCTCATCGACCTATCCGGACCGCAACGGTCGGCGGAACAGGCGAAGTGAGGCCTTCGCGTGAACGCGACGCTTATCGTCGAGCTTCGCAACAAGATTGACAAGGACCTGTTAGCGCTTGAGGCTCTCCCAGGGATTTCGGAACAGATTCGCGCCCTGAACAAGTTCGTGGATGATCCTCGGGTGAAGGGCCGGGAGCGATGGACTGAGGAACGTCTGGCGCTCGATGGCGTGGCAGAGCAGCTCGAATCTCTCAAGGTCGATATCTCGGACAATCCGTATGTGTTCGAGGCGGCGACGGTAGTGGCGGCAGATGACTCGGTCAACCCGGACTTGATGGAGCGACTTACCGCACTTCAATCAGACATCGCCAAGACGGTAGAAGCCGATAACCGCGCAACTCTCACGCATCTGGCGGCTCGCACCCGGCGCCTGGCGACCATAGAGAAGGAGTGGAAACAGCGGGACGCGATAGCCCAAGAAGAATATGAGGCACTTCTATCGAAACTGGACGCCACGGTCACGGGTCAGGCTGCCGTGCAAGACCAACTGACCACACTGAGGCGACGTCAGAAGAGGCTTCAGGACGTTGAGACTCGACTATCGACCAAGGAGAAGCCAAAGCTGGGTGCCCTTGAGAAGCGGCGAGAGGAACTTCTCGACAGCCTCCTGACGGCTCGGTCAGAGATGTCAGCCCTTAGACGGGCCAAGGCGAAGCAACTTCAGCAACGGTTGCAGAGGAAGATCCTGATTGACGTTCGGAGCGGAGCCCTGAAGGATGAGTATGTGAACGCCCTGAAGGCGCTCGCGGTTGGCTCCTTCCTTCACGCGACGGACATAGAAACCATCGCGTCGGTCCATCCCATCTCGCTAGCGAAGGGGCTTCTTAGCGGTGAGTTGGGAGACCTGGCGGAGGCATCCGGAGTGTCGGAGGTCCTATTTAGAAAGCTCGCAGACATCATTGGGGCCAAGGACCGCTTCCCTCAACTCTATGAAATGCAAGTCGTGGATACACACGATGACGTCAGCATTCGGTTCGTCGGAGACACAGGTAAGCCAAAACCACTGTCAGCCTTGGCGCACGGGCAGAAGTGCACCGTCATCCTCATGATTGCTTTGGCCGAGGGTACCTTTCCGTTCATCGTAGACCAACCAGAGGATGCGCTTCACGCGCCTTGGATTGAGCAGAACATTGTCGTCGCGTTGAGAAAGCAGCGCGGCCAGCGCCAATGCGTCTTTGCTACGAGAAGTGCCAATGTGCTCGTATCTGCAGATGCCGAGCAAGTCATTGCGATGACTTCTACGGCGGATGCGGGGCGAGTGGAGAAGACTGGAGCCATCGACCGCTTCGACACCCGCGAGCTTGTGCTCTACCACGTCGAGGGAGGCAAACAGCCGTTTCTGCGAAGACAGCGCATGTACCGCCTGGAAGGTACGCTCCGCTAGCCGCTCGCCTGTGCGGATGCCAGGCATTGCGCGTCTGCATGGCGAGGGAGCTGTCCAGGAGCCAGCTCAGGAGTCTCATTGAGCCTCGGCCGCCCCGCCGCCAGATATCGACACCCTCATGTCGAGTCAAACCCTCCGGACGCGCCTCGCGGCGGGCTGCACCCTGGCGCGGCGACTATTTCCCTTCCTCAGGTACCCTTGCGGGTCACCGAGCCGCGCTGCCTGTTACCATCCCTCCTCCATGGCGAACATCAAGTCCCAGATCAAGAGGAACCGGCAGAACGAGGTCCGCCACCAGCGGAACAAGTCAGTGCGGACCGCGCTGAAGACGGAGTCCAAGAAGGTGCGGTCGGCCGCCGAGGGCGGCGACGCCGAGACCGCGCGGGAGCACGCGCGGGAGGCCGCCAGGGCCCTCGACAAGGCCGCTTCCCGGGGGATCATCCACAAGCGCACGGCAGCCCGCCGCAAGTCGCGCCTGGCCCGGGTCGTCTCGGGTGCCGGGCCGGAGTCCTAGCTCCCCGACCCCTCGCCGCCGGCCACGGCGGCGACCAGCACCGGAAGCACCACGTCCCCCGTCCCCCCAGACTTCAGCACACGGTCGGCCTCCACCACCCGTCGGTGGATCCCCACCAGCTCCGCGGGGCTGAACCGGCGGGCCTGGTCGCGGTACCGCCGGGCCTGCCACTCGAACCGGAGGCCGGCCGCCCTGGCCAGCTCGGCCGGGGGCATGCGGTCGGGCAGGGCGCGGACCCGCATGAGGTCGCGCAGGCGCGACGCGATGCCGCCCAGGATCATCAGGGGGTCCTCCCTGGACTCGAGCAGCGAGCGGAGGGAGCGGACCGCGCCGGGGAGATCCTTGCCGAACAGCCGGTCGCAGAGGTCCCAGACCCGCTGCTCCCCCAGGCCCCGGAACTGCGACTCGACCTCGGCCCTGGCCACCCGGGCGCCCGGGAAGGCCCCGGCCAGCTGGGCCACCGCCTGGTCGAGCTCGGCGGCCTGCTCGCCCAGGGTCTCGACGAGGGCCGCCGCCCCGTCCGGAGCCAGGTTCAGGCCCCGGTCCCGGGCCCGCTGGAGCAGCCACCTGGGGAGGTCCTTGCGGGCCACGTTGGCCTCCCGGACCTCCCCCTTCCCCTTCACCAGCTTGGCCAGCGCGGCCGGGGCCTTGGCCCGCTCCGCGACCACGGCGGCCAGGACGAGCCTGGCCTCCGGGGACGGGTCGCCCAGGTACGCGGCGAGCTCCTGGAGGGCCTGGTCGGGCAGGGCTTTCGCGTGGCTGACCAGCAGGGCGCGCGGCTCGCCCCACAGGGAGGGCGTGGCCAGGTCGGAGGTCGCTCCGGGCTGCCACTCGCGCGCGTCCACCTCGCTGTGCGGCGTGCCGCCCAGGGAGGCCAGCGCGGCCTCCCGGACCAGGAAGGGGTCCTCCCCCCACACCAGGACCACGCTCGGCGCGCTCATCGCCTCCCCGTTCGGCTCATCCCGCCCTGGATTCTACGGACACCCCCTCC
The DNA here is from genome assembly GCA_016210805.1 of Actinomycetota bacterium. Lineage (GTDB taxonomy): Bacteria > Actinomycetota > UBA4738 > UBA4738 > JACQTL01. The sequence goes on from JACQTL010000264.1 coordinate 5,181, forward strand.
TCGTGGAACCTGACCACGACGTCGCCGGCCAGGTCGGTCCGCAGGACCGTGGCCCCCGCGGCCTCCAGGGCCTCGACGATCGACGGCACGGGGTGGCCGTAGTCGTTGGGCTGGCCCACGCTCACCACGGCGAGCACCGGGTCCACGGCCACCAGGAACTCGACCATGGAGGTCGCCCCGCCGTGGTGGGGGACCTTGAGGACCTCGGCGGCGAGCGGGGCTCCGGAGTCGAGGAGGAGCTCCTGGGCGGGCACCTCGGCGTCCCCCGTGAAGAGGACCACGTCCTCGAGGTACACGGCCCGCAGGACTATCGAGTCGTTGTTGGCGTCCGACTCCGTTCCGGTGAAGCAGCCCGGCGGCGAGAGGACCTCCAGGCGGAGCAGCCCCACCGAGAGCACCTCTCCGGTCCTCGGGTGGTGGACGGGCACCCCCTCCTCGCGCACCGCCCTCCGGAAGTCGTCGAAGGCGGGCGACTCGGAGGCACATCCGGGCTCCACCACCAGCCCCACCGGGAACCTGGTCAGCACGGCGGGGAGGCCGGCCACGTGGTCGGCGTGGGCGTGCGTGGCCACCAGGAGGTCGATCCTCTTCACGCCTAGCGCCGCGAGCTTGGTGGCCACGAGCTGGCCGTCGGGACCGCCGTCGATGAGCACCTCCGCCCCGTCGGGCGTCTGGAGCAGGGCCGCGTCCCCCTGGCCCACGTCGAGGAACCGGACCACGAGCCCCGCGGGCGGCCCGGCCCGGAGGGCCGAGGCCCACACGAACAGCGGGAGGACGAGGGCCGCGGCCACGGCGGCGGTCCGGGGGACCCGGCGCCCCGAGCGGAGCCACCAGGCCAGCCCACCCACCAGCGCGAGCCCCACGGCGATCGTCCCGGCTCCGGCCTCGAGGGAGGTGATCGAGGGCAGGGGGAGGGAGGCGAAGCGGTCGGCCACCCATCGGAGGTAGCCCAGGAAGAGCCCGGCCACCCCGGCCAGGAGGTGCCCGAGGGGCGCGGCCAGGTGCCAGGCGGCTGCGGCGGCCAGCCCGACCAGCAGCGCGGGGGCCACGGCGGGGAGGGCCAGCAGGTTGGCCGGGATCGTGGTCAGGGGAACGAGATGGAACCGGGCCAGGAGGAGCGGCCACACCCCCGCCTGGGCGGCCAGCGTCGTGGCCAGGGCCAGGGCCACGGGACGCGGGAGGAAGGCGAGCCGCCCGGCCAGCGGTGAGGCCAGGGCCAGGATCCCTCCGGTGGCCGCGACGGACAGCTGGAACCCCAGGGCGGACGCCAGCACGGGGTCGGCCACCAGCAGGACGAGCACGGCCAGGGCCAGGACCGAGGCCGAGCTCCGGGGCCGGCCGAAAAGGACCCCGGCCATCGTTATCACGGCCATGACGCCCGCCCTGAGGACCGACGGCTCCCCCGCCGTGAGCAGCACGAACAGAAGGACCGTGGCCGATCCCAGGAAGAACCGGGCCCGGGCCGGGAGTCGGAGCAGGATGGCCAGGCCGATCACCGGCGCCAGGACCATGGCCACGTTCTGGCCGGAGACCGCAAGGAGGTGCCCGAGGCCGGTGGCCCGGAAGTCCTCCTCCACCGCGGGGTCGAGCCGGGACGTGTCCCCCAGGGTCAGGCCGAGCAGGAGGCCGGCGTCCCGCTCGCCGAACAGCGCCGAGACGCCCTCCTGGAGCCCGGCCCGTACGGCCTGGACGAGGCGGAGCGGCGGGCTCGATGACGGCCCGAGCCTCCGGAAGGAGGACGCGCGGAACAGGGCGTCGGCCCCGACCCGGGCGAGGAACCCCTCCGGTCCGGCCGGCGCCACGCTCCCGGTCACCTCGACCCGGTCGAACCGCGCCCCCTCGGGTGGCTCCCCGTGGCCCTCCACGAGCACGACCCCGCCGGCCAGGGCCGGGCCTCCGCCCGCTACCTCCAGCCGGCCCACCGAGGCCGGGGCCGACCAGCCGAACGGACCGGAGGCCGGATCGGCTCGGAGGGTGCCCACGAGGGTCGCCGGCCGCCCGGCGACCTCCGCGAGCAGGGGGGCCCACGGGCGCTGGGACCGCAGGGACCCCCACCCCGCGCCGACCAGCGCGGCGGAGAGGGCCAGCGCGACGGCGAGGAGGGCCGGCGGGGCCCTGGGGGGCAGGGGCCGGCCCGGGCGGGGCAGCGAGGGGACCGGGTCCGGATCCACGGCGACCAGGCCGGCGGCCTCCAACGGGTGCGGGCCGCGACGGCCGGGCGGATGGGCGGCTCCCGTCGCCACCAGCAGGGCGAGCCCCACGCCGAGGGTCGCCCACCCCGGGCCGGGCAGACCGACCGCGCCCTCCGCCAGGAGCCCGGCCCAGAACGACCCCGCGACGAGCGGGAGCAGCCAGGCGTTCACACCGTCACCAGGTCTCGGAGCTCGGCCAGGGTAGCCTCCCCGATCCCGCTCACCGAGAGCAGGTCGTCCACCGCCCCGAAGGGCCCGTGCTCGGTCCGGTGGTCGACGATCCGCTGGGCCAGCACCGGCCCGATCCCCGGCAGGGCCTCGAGCTCGGCGGCCGACGCCGTGTTCACGTTGACCAGCCCGGGAGGACCCGGGCCCACCGTGCCGACGGTCCCGCCCGGCCCCCCGGGGACCAGCCGGGGGACCAGCACCTGCTGGCCGTCCGCGAGCGGAGCGGCGAGGTTGAGGGCATCCAGGTAGGCGTCCTTCCGAGGCCCGCCGGCCGCCTGGATCGCGTCGATCACCCGGTCGCCGTCGTGGAGCTCGTAGACGCCGGGCCGCTTCACCCTCCCGGCGACGTGGACCAGGATCGTCGAGGGGCTGGGCGCCGGGCCGGCCGTCGGGGAGGCCTCCTCCCCGGGCCCGGCCCGGAGATCGACCGGGCGGGGCAGGGACCGCAGGTACCAGAGGCCGAACCCGCCGAGGAGCAGCACGACCAGCCCGGCGAGCCCGAACAGCTCGCCCCGGGTGAGCGAGGCCAGCCGGTCCCGGACGCTCGTCGCCGAGGGACACCTCCGTCGCGGGGAAGGTCAGCCGGGCGGGGGAGAAAGGGGAGGCTACGGCCGGCGGGAAGCCGGCGGCGGGACGACGCTAGCAGGCCCCACTGACAACGCCGGCCCCCGACGAGGGCTCAGCCCGCGGTGACCACGTTGGCCAGCCGGGGGGGCCGGACCACGACCGTCGCCACCTGCCGATCCCCCACCGCCCGGCGGGCGTTCTCGGAGGCCAGGGCGATCTCCCGGCAGGCGTCCTCGTCGGCGTCGGCGGCGACCTCGACCCGGTCCCGGACCTTCCCGTCCACCTGGACGACGAGCGTCACCGTCTCCCGCCGGGCCAGCTCCGGGTCGAAACCCGGCCACGAGCCGGCGTGGACCGAGTCGTCCTCTCCGAGGACCTCCCGCCAGAGCTCCTCGGTGACGAACGGGGCCAGGGGCGCCGCCATCCGGACCAGGGCCCCGGAGGCCTCCAGCGCTCCCCCGCCCCCGTCCAGGGCCCGGCGGATCTCGTTGGTGAGCTCCATGAGCCGGGCGATGGCCACGTTGAACCGGTACCTCTCGAACAGCGTGGTCACCGTCTGGATCGTCCGGTGGGTGAACCGGCGGAGCTCGATCCCGTCCTCGCCGCCCCGCTCGACGGCGTCGTGCACGGCCCGCCACACCCGCCCCAGCCACGACCGCAGCCCCTCGGCGGACACCGTGGCCCAGTCCACGTCGGCCTCGGGGGGGCCGGCGAACAGCATCGTGGCCCGGACCACGTCGGCCCCCCACCGGTCGCGCTCCGTGGCGAACTCCACGAGGTTCCCGCGGCTCTTGCTCATCGCCGCGCCCTGCATGATCACCTGGCCCTGGTTCACGAGGCGCAGGAACGGCTCCTCGAACGAGAGGTATCCCAGGTCGTGGAGGGCCTTCGTGAAGAACCGGGAGTACAGCAGGTGGAGGATCGCGTGCTCGACCCCGCCCGTGTACTGGTCCACCGGCATCCACCGACGGACCGCCTCCGGGTCGAACGCCCCGTCCTCGAACCGGGGGTCGCAGTACCGCAGGAAGTACCAGGAGGAGTCCACGAACGTGTCCATCGTGTCGGTCTCCCGGCGGGCGGCCTTCCCGCAAAGCGGGCACGTCGCGTTCACGAACCCCTCGTGCTTGGCGAGGGGGGACTCGCCGTGCGGCGAGAAGTCCACGTCGTCGGGGAGGAGGACCGGCAGCTCCTCGTCGGGCACGGCCACCTCCCCGTGCTCGGGGCAGTGCACGATCGGGATGGGCGCCCCCCAGTACCGCTGCCGGGAGATCAGCCAGTCCCGCAGCCGGTAGGACACGGCCGGCCCGCCCTTCTCCTGCTCCTCCAGCCAGGCCACGACCCGGGGGATGCCCTCCGGCGAGGGCACGCCGTCGAAGGGCCCCGACCTCACCATCACGCCCTCGTGGTCGTGGGCCGCCGCCATCGAGCCCACGTCGCGGATCTCGTCCTCGGGCTGGATGACCACGCGGATCTCCAGCCCGTGCTCCCTGGCGAACTCGAAGTCCCGCTGATCGTGCGCGGGGACGCCCATCACCGCGCCGGTCCCGTACTCCATCAGCACGTAGGGCGCCACGAAGCAGGGGACCTTCTCCCCGTTCACGGGGTTCACCGCGTGCACGCCGAGCCGGATGCCCTCCCGGCTCTCGGCCTGCTCGCGGTTGGTGAGGGGGGTGGCCTGGAGCCGGTCGAGCATCGCCCGGACCTGGGCGCCCGCCCCACCGACCTCGGCCAGCTCGGCCACCCGGGGATGCTCGGGGGCGAACACGAAGAAGGTCACGCCCCACAGCGTGTCGGGCCGGGTGGTGAACACGGTGAGCCGCTCGCCGGTCTCCGCGATCTCGAACGTGACCTCCGCCCCCTCGGACCGCCCGATCCAGTTCCGCTGCATCGTCAGGACCCGGTCGGGCCACGTGCCCTCCAGCGGGGCCATGTCGTCGAGGAGCCGGTCCGCGTAGGCGGTGACCCGGAATAACCACTGGGTCAGGTCCTTGCGGACCACCTCGGCGCCGCAGCGCTCGCACCGCCCGTCGATGACCTGCTCGTTGGCCAGGACCGTCCGGTCGTTAGGGC
>JACQTL010000265.1 GCA_016210805.1 Actinomycetota bacterium
GGCATGGACGCCGCCGTGGCCATGGCCGGCCACCCGTTCGAGCTCTCCTACCCCTCCGTGGTCCGAGTGGTCCTGGAGAACGAGCTCCCGCCCTGGGTGAGCGCCAAGGACGTGATCCTGGAGATGCTCCGCCGCCTGAGCGTGAAGGGCGGCGTGAACAAGGCGTTCGCGTTCGACGGCGACGGGCTGTCGACCCTCTCGCTCACCGAGCGGGCCACGATCGCGAACATGATCCTCGAGCTCGGGGCGACGGCGGGGATCTTCCCGGCCGACGAGCGGACCCGCGAGTTCCTGGAGGTCCAGGAGCGGGCCGACTCGTTCCGGGAGCTGCTGCCCGATCCCGGCTGCCGGTACGACGAGGAGATGGTGATCGACCTGGCCACCCTGGAGCCGCTCATCGCCAAGCCGCGGAACCCGGACAACGTGGTCCCCGTGAGGGAGGTGGCCGGGACCCGGGTGGCCCAGGTGTGCGTGGGGTCTTCGGTGAACTCCTCCTACGAGGACCTGGCCATCCCCGCGTACATCGTGAGGGAGAGGGGCGGCGTGAACCCCTGGCTGGACATGACGGTCTCGCCGGGGTCGCGGCAGATCCTCCGCACGATCGCGTCGAGCGGGGTCCTCCAGGACTACGTGATCGCCGGGGCCAGGCTGCTGGAGCCGGCCTGCGGGCCGTGCGTGGGCATGGGCCAGGCCCCGCCTTCCGGCCAGCCCTCCGTCCGGACGATGAACCGGAACTTCCAGGGACGCTCGGGGACGATCGACGACCACGTCTACCTGTGCTCGCCCGCCGTCGCCGGGGCCACGGCGGTCCGGGGCGAGATCACCGATCCCCGGGACCTCGACCTCGAGCCCCCCAAGATCGACGAGCCCCGCCCGGCGATCGACGACTCCATGCTGATCCCTCCCCGGCCCCCGGAGGAGGCCGCCGGGGTCGAGATCATGCGGGGGCCGAACATCAAGCCGCCTCCCCTGCCTCCGGACCTCCCCGAGTCGCTGTCCGGCCGGGTCCTGATCGTCCTGCCCGACGACATCTCCACCGGCTCGATGTCCCCTGACGGCGTGATCGTGATGGCCGAGCGGTCGAACATCCCGGCCATCGCGGAGTACTGCTTCCGCAAGGAGGACCCCGGGTTCGTCGCCCGGGCCAGGGAGTGGGGCGGCGGGTTCATCGTGGCCGGGGACAACTACGGGCAGGGCTCTTCTCGGGAGCACGCCGCGCTGGCCCCCCTCCAGCTCGGCGTCCGGGCGGTGTTCGCCAAGGCGATCCACCGGATCCACCGCCGGAACCTGATCAACAACGGGATAGTGCCCGTGTCGATCGACGACGAGGTCTGGGCCTCCGCGTCCGTGGGAGACGAGTGGCGCCTGCCCCTCGTCCGCTCGGAGCTCGCCTCCGGGAGCCGGACGTTCACGCTGGAGGTTGGCGACCGGACCCACCGGCTCGCCAACGACCTCGGCGAGAACGAGCGCAAGCAGCTCCTGGCCGGGGGCCTCCTCAGGTTCCTCCGGGAGTTCCCCACATCCGCTTGACCCGTCTCTGACGGCGCCCCATCCTCGTGACGGGACGTCCGTCCACCTGGTTCCCGTGGACCGGCCGGCAGGGTCGCTCTACAGGTGCTCGTGGAGGGAGGACGGACATGGCCCGCTCGGAGAGTGACTCCGCCATCCCGGTGCGGAGGATCCCAACGGCGCGCACCCGCGTGCTGCTCCTCACGGAGGGCACGTACCCCCACCACAGAGGCGGTGTGTCGACGTGGTGCGACCGCCTGATCCGAGGCCTGCCCGAGGTGGACTTCGCGGTGTGGGCCCTGACGGCCGACCCCGGCCTCCCCCCGAGGTACGAGCTGCCCCAGAACGTCGTGGACCTCAGGACCCTCCCCGTGTGGGGGACGGAGGGGTTCTTCGAGTACGGGGGGCGGACCCCCACGCGGAAGGTCCTCAAGCTCGCCCGGAAGACCCGCGAGGGGGACGTGTCCCAGCACTTCCTGCCACTGCTCGCGCGCCTGATGGACGCGATCGCCGCGCCGAGCTTCGACCCGGGCTCGTTCGCCGTGCTCCTCACGGAGATCAGGCTCTACTTCGAGCGGTTCGACCCTCGAACCACGTGGCGGGCCCGGGGGGTGTGGGACCTGTTCCGCGACCGGCTGGTCGAGCGGGCCCGGGCGGCCGGGCCGGCCGGCGACGGCGATAGCGCGGACGCACCCGACGTCCCGACGCTGTGGGAGGTCCGCGAGGCCCTGCAGTCCCTCTACCGGCTCCTCGGGGTGCTGGCCGGGCCGATCCCCCGGGCCGACGTCTCCCACGCGACGGCCGCGGCCTTCTGCTCGATCCCCGCCATCGTGGCGAAGGTGGAGTCGGGGACGCCGTTCCTGCTCACCGAGCACGGGGTCTACGTGAAGGAGCAGATGCTCCTGCTCAGCCGGCGCCGGGTGGGCTACCACGTGCGCTGGGTGCTCGGCGAGCTGGCCAGGGCCGTGGCCCAGACCGCGTACGCCATGGCCGACCAGATCTCCCCGGTCACGGGGTTCAACGCCCGGTGGGAGGTGGCCCTCGGCGCCCCCGACGACCGGATCAGCGTGATCGCGAACGGCGTGAGCGCGGAGGAGTTCAGGCCCATGCCCCGCCTGGAGGGCGACGAGGGGCCGGCCGTGATCTCCCTGTCCCGGATCGAGCCGTTCAAGGACCTGGAGACCTTCGTCCGGGTGGCCGACGCCGTCCGCCGCCGGGTTCCCGGGGTCCGGTTCCTCCACTTCGGGCCGGTGGTCGACGCGGAGTACTGGGAGCGGCTCCTCGGGCTGGTCCGGACCCTGGGCCTGGACGGCGTGGTGCGGTTCATGGGGCCGACCTCGCGTCCCGCCGAGGCCATCAACCGGGGCGACGTGGTGCTGCTCACATCGAGCACCGAGGCCCAGCCGTTCATAGTGCTCGAGGCCATGATGTGCGGGAAGCCCGTGGTGGCCACCGACGTGGGCGGGATCCGCGACGCCGTGGGCGACACTGGGGCCACCGCCCGCGTAGGCGACCTCGGGGGGCTGGTCGAGCCCCTGGTGGAGCTGTTCGAGATGCCGGCCGACGCCCGGGAGCGCCTGGCCGGCGCGGCCCGGGCCCGGGCCGTCGAGAGGTTCTCCCTGGACCGGTGGCTGGGCGGGTATGCCGAGTCCTACGGCCGGCTCGCCGCCGGGCGCTCGACCCCCCCGGAGGTCCGGTGGAGCGCCCGGGCCGAACGCGAGGCGGGCCCGGCCCTAAAGACCGAGCTGCGGGGCGTCCCGCTGACCTGGGAGGAGATACGGCCGGCAGCTCCCCGGTCGGTGGTCGAGGTGCTGGCCTGGGCCCGGGGGAGGCCGCCATCTGACCGGCTCATGGCCGTCCGGGAGCTCGCCGCCATGAGCACCCCCGAGGCGATCGGGGCCCTCCGGCGCCTGGCCGCCCACGACCCCGCCACCCTGGTCCGCGAGAACGCCCTGGCCGGCGTGATCGGGTTCCTCCCGGAGCGACCCGGCCCGGCCTCGTACCCGCTCGCCCCGGCCGGGGGCCCCGAGGCCCGCGTCCCCCGCGAGGAGATCGAGGAGGAGGGGGCGGAGGCCGGGGGGACCGGAACCTCCTGACCCAGCCGCGCGTCGCGGAGCGGCCGCCTCCTTGGCCGGGCGTCGGGGCGCCGCCTAGCATCGCCGGAGCGGGCGGCGTTCGGCGGACGAGGGGAGGGGCCGATGAACCGTTCTCGCACCCGGTTGCCGTTCCGCGCCATCGCTCCGCTGATCGCTCTTGCCGCCGCGCTCGCGCTCGTCTCGGCGGCCTGCTCGAGCGGTGGTTCGGGTGGGGGGCAGAGCCCGACGGGCGGGGCCACCACGACCACGGCCGGCCCGACCACCACACAGCCGTCGCCGTCGCCCTCCCCCGAGGCGGGGCTGGAGGTCGACCTGGCCGCCGTGGTCCTCGGGCCGGACGACTCACCTGGGGGTGCCACGTACGACCCCGACTTCTCGGGGCCGAAGCCTCTGGAGGAGGTGTGGCAGTCCGACTGCTGCCAGGACGAGCAGACGGCGTTCCGGGAGAACGGCTTCGTCGAGTCGGACGGGTCCTTCTTCTTCAACGCGGAGGGAGGGACGGCGCTCTACTTCGCCTGGTCCGTGGCCAACCTGTTCGAGGACGAGGCCGGGGCCTCGGCCGCCCTCAGGATCTCAGAGGACTTCTTCCGCTCCGACAGGCGAACCCTCGCGGTGGGGACGGACTTCGTGGGAGAGGTCGAGGACCTTCCCGATCCCGGCCTCGGGGACGAGAGCTCCGCGATCCGGTACACGTTCGGGTTCGAGGGCCCGGACGAGGGGGCGCTCTACGCCTACTTCTGGCGGATCGGCCCCCTCGCGCTCCACGCCCGCGGCGGCGGGCTGTTCTTCGAGGCTGACGACGCGGACATCGCCGCGGCCGTCCTGGCCATGGCCGAGGAGATGCACGCCCGGGCCACCGCGTGACGCCGGGCAGCGCGGGGAGGCCGGGCCTCGGGTAGCTTTCGATCCGTGGAGGACCTCGGGTTCTTCGGGCCGGACAGCGTCTCGTGGCGGGTGCACCGCGAGACCACGGTGCTCTTCGGAGGGGCCCGGGCTCTCCTGATGCAGGCCGCCCACCCCCTGGTCATCGCGGGGGCCCGGAAGAGCGGGTTCTACGAGAACGACCCCTGGCGGCGCCTGGAGCGCACCCTCGTCCTGACCTACGCCCTCACGTTCGGAACGAGGGCCGAGGCGCTGGCCGCGGCCGACCGGATCAACGCCGTCCACCGGACCGTCCGGGGGGTGGACGAGGTGACCGGCCTGCCCTACGACGCCTTCGACCCGGAGCTGCTGCTCTGGGTCCACGCCTGCCTGGTGGACAGCGCCCTGCTGTTCGAGCGCCTGACCGTGGGCCGGCTCGACGACGATGCCCGGCAGCGGTTCCACGAGGAGCAGATGCTCGCCGCAGAGCTGCTCGGGCTGCCCGGGGACCGGATGCCGCCGACCGTCGCCGGCCTCCGGGAGCACGTGGATGATGTCGTCGGCAGCGGGCGCCTGGTCGTTACGGACTCCGCCCGGCGGGTGGCCGAGCTCTTCCGAGACCCGCCGCCCGAGGCGGAGTGGCGACCGGTCCTCCGCGCGGTCGCGTGGTGGGCGTTCGGGACGCTCCCGGAGCCACTCCGGACCCGGTACGGCGTCAGGTGGAACGGGATGCGGGAGGCCGGGCTCCGGGCCTCGCTGGCCGCCCTGCGCTGGCTGCGCCCGGCGATCCCGACGCGCTACAGGCACATCGAGCCGGCCCAGCGCGCCCTGCGGCGGGTGGCGCCGGGCCGCCCGTCCCGGGCGGCATGACCCCGCCGGCCTTCGCGCCCCGCGCCGTGCTCCTCGACGTGGACGGGGTCCTGGTCACGGCGTGGAGGGCCATCCCCGGCGCCCCGGCCGCCGTCCGGACCCTTCGGGGGGCGGGGGTCGGCTTCCGCCTGGTCACGAACACCACCGAGCGAAGCCGGGCGAGCATCGCCCGGCTCCTCGGTGCGGCGGGGATCGAGGTGGAGGAGGAGGAGATCGTCACCGCGAACGTGGCCACCCGGGAGCACCTCCGGGCCCACCATCCCGGAGCCCGGTGCTTCCTCCTGGCCTCCGGGGAGGCCAGGGAAGACCTGGAGGGCGTGGACTGGGTGGAGGAGGACGCCGAGGTGGTCGTGGTCGGCGGCCCCGGGCCGGAGTTCACCTACGACCGCGTGAACCGGGCCTTCCGCATGGTGATGGACGGCGCCCGCCTCGTGGCCATGCACCGGAACCGGTACTGGATGACCGATGAGGGCCTGAGGCTCGACGCCGGCGCGTACGTGCTGGGCCTCGAGCATGCGGCCGGCGTGGAGGCCGTGACGGTCGGCAAGCCGGCCCCGGCGATGTTCGAGGGCGCTCTCCGCACCCTGGGAGCGGCCCCGGCCGGGGCCGCCATGGTCGGCGACGACCTGGAGAACGACGTGCTCGCCGCCCAGGCCCTGGGGCTCACCGGGGTCCTGGTGCGCACCGGGAAGTTCCGGGAGGAGGACCTCGCCGCCGCGGCCGGCCGTCCGGACCTCGTGATCGGCTCGGTGGCCGAGCTGCCCGCGCTGCTCGGGCTGGCCTGACGGCGGGCTCCGGGGCGAGTTGCCCTGCCGGGCCCGGGCTCCGAGGATGGGTCCGTGCCGATCGCCGAGGTCTCCGGCTGGCGCCTTTCCTACGACGACGTGGGCGGGGGTCCTCCCGTCCTGCTGGCTCACGGGCTGCTGATGGACCGGACGATGTTCCGGCACCAGGTCGAGGCCCTCTCGGACCGGTGGCGGCTGGTCACCCCGGATGCCAGGAACCACGGGGAGAGCGAGCATCGGGCAGGAGAGCCCTACACGCAGTGGGACCTGATGGAGGACTCCCTGGCCCTCCTGGACCACCTGGGGGTGGACCGGGCAGTGTGGGGCGGGGTGAGCCAGGGCGGCTTCCAGGCCCTCCGCGCGGCGCTGCGCCATCCCGACCGGGTGGCCGGGCTCGTCCTGATCGACACGTCGGCCGGTCCCGAGGACGACGCCCGGGGACCGATGTACGAGGCCGGGGCGGAGGTCGCCGTGGAGTCGGGGTGGAGCGAGGACATCCTGGGAGCCGCCCGGTTCGCGATGTTCGGGGACAGCGCGGGCCAGGCGCTGGTCCGGGAGTGGATGGACAGGTGGATGGCCGAGCCCACCGCGGGGGCGGTCGAGCGGATGCACGCCGTGACCCGCCGGGAGGCCGTCGTCGACCGGCTGGGCGAGATCGGCGCGCCGGCCGTGGTGATCCACGGCGAGGAGGACATCGCCATCTGGATGGAGGAGGCCGAGAGCCTGGCCCACGGGCTCCCCGACTCTCGGGGTCCGGTGAGGGTCCCGGGCGCCGGCCACTCCTCCACGGTGGAGCGACCCGACCTCGTGACCGCGGCGATCGAGCGATTCCTCGAGGACGTGTGGCCGCCGTAGCCCGGGAGCCGCCCTCCCGGCCCGAGCACGCTCGCCGGCTGTTCGCCGGGATCGCCGGGGAGTACGACCGGATGGGCGCGGTCCTCTCGTTCGGCCAGGACCCCCGGTGGCGGAGGTTCCTGGTCTCTCGGGTCCCGGAGAGCGCCCGGCTCGTCCTGGACGTGGCCACGGGGACGGGTCTCGTGGCCGGCGAGCTCGCCGGGCGGGGCGGCGCGACGGTCGTGGGGGTGGACCTCACGCCGGAGATGCTGCTGGCCGGCCGCCACCCCGGGCCGGTCGCGGTGGGCCGGGCGGAGCGGCTCCCCTTCCCCGACGGGCGGTTCGACGCGCTGACAGTCACCTACCTGCTCCGGTACGTCGACGACCCGCCCGCCGCGCTTCGCGAGCTGGCCCGGGTGGTCCGGGCCGGGGGGGTCGTGGCCTCCCTGGAGTTCCACGTCCCCGGGAACCCCCTGGTCCGCACGGCCTGGCGGGCCTACACGCGAGCGGGGCTTCCCCTCCTCGGGGCGCTGGTCTCTCGAGCCTGGGCCGGCACCGGGAGGTTCCTCGGTCCGTCGGTGGAGGACTTCTACCGGCGGTACCCTCTCGCCGAGCAGGGCGCGTGGTGGAGGGCGGCCGGCCTCCGGGAAGTCCGGCACAGGGTGATGAGCCTGGGCGGCGGGACGGTGATCTGGGGCGTGAAGGATGGCTGAGCCGGGTCCCGCCGGAGCGGCGGCGAACGGTGTCGAGCCGGAGGGGCCGTCGGCCCCCGCCTTCTACGCGCTCCGGTCCGGCGGGTGGCGCGACTACTGGACGCTCCTGCACCCCCCCTACACCCTCTGGCACCTCTCCTTCGTGGCGATCGGCGCGGCCGTCGCTCCCGCGCTGGTCGGCCTGCACCTGGCGGCGGCCCTCGTGGGGTTCTTCCTGGGCGTCGGGCTCACCGCGCACGCCCTGGACGAGCTCAGGGGCCGGCCCCTTTCGACCCGGATCCCCGATGCCGTGCTCTGGGCCATCGCCGCGGCGGGCCTGGCCGGCGCCGTGGCGATCGGCGTGGCCGGCGCCGCCCGCGTGTCGTGGTGGCTGCTCGCCTTCGTGGGGTTCGGGGCCTTCATCGTGGTGGCCTACAACCTGGAGTCCCTCGGGGGGCTGTTCCACAGCGACCTGTGGTTCGCCCTGGCCTGGGGGGCGTTCCCCGCGCTGACCGGCTCGTTCGCCCAGGCCGGGTCCCTCTCGGTGGCGGCCGTGCTCGTGGCCGCGGCCTGCGCGCTCTCCTCGCACGCCCAGCGGACCCTCTCCACGCCGGTCAGGAGGCTCCGGCGCAGGGTCCGGAGCGTCCGGGGCGAGGTGGTCCTGGCCGATGGGTCCAGGGAGGAGCTCGACGCCGGGGCCCTCCGGGCGGCGCCCGAGGGGGCCCTCCGGGTCCTGTGGATGGCCCAGGTCCTCCTGGCAGCCGGCCTGGTCACGGCCCGCCTCTTGTGATCCCTGCCGGGGCCGGGCTCCTGTAGCCTCCCGGTCGTGAGCCGGAGGGCCCCTCCCGAGCGGCAGGTCGAGAGCATGTTCGACGAGGTCGCCGCGCGGTACGACCTCGTGAACTCGATCCTGTCGCTCGGCCTGGACGGCTGGTGGCGGCGGGTCGCCGCCCGCTCGGTGGAGGTCACCCCGTTCCGCCCTGTCCTGGACCTGGGGTGCGGGACCGGTCGCCTGGCCGGGCTCCTGGCCGGCGAGCATCCCGTGGTGGGGGTCGACCTCTCCCGGGAGATGCTCGCCGCGGCCCGCGTGCGCCTCGCCCCCAGGGGGCGGGTCGACCTGGTCAGGGGGAGCGCGTTCCGGCTCCCGTTCGCGGATGCGTCGTTCGCCGGGGCGGCCAGCGCGTTCGTCATGCGCAACCTCGACGACCTCCCCGCGGCGTTCGCCGAGCTGGCCAGGGTGGTGGAGCCGGGGGGTCGCCTGGCCATGCTCGACATGACCGAGCCGCGCCATCCCCTGGTCCGCCGGGGGTTCCGCGCGTACTTCGGCGCGGCGGCGCCGGCCCTGGGCGGGATCGCGGGGAAGCGGGAGGCCTACGAGTACCTGGTCCGCTCGCTGGCCCAGCTCCCTCCCCGTGACGCGCTGGCACGGATGCTGGAAGAGGCCGGCTTCGCCGGGGCGCGGTGGAGGGGCCTGTTCCCGGGAACGGTCACGCTCTGGACGGCGGTCCGAGCGGTCCGGCCCACCGAGCCCCCGTCGGACGATCGTCCGGTGCACGGGACCGGCTCCCACCCGGCATAATCCGGGACCAAGAGGACCCGGGGAGGGGATCTCGTGCCGGAGCTGCCCACGGGGACGGTCACGTTCCTGTTCACCGACGTCGAGGGGTCGACCCGCCTGCTCCAGTCCCTGGGCGACGGGTACGGGGCGCTCCTGGAGCGGCACAACGAGCTGATGAGGGGAGCGGTGGAGTCGGGGGGCGGGGTCGTGTTCGGCTCGGAGGGCGACGCGATGTTCGCGGTCTTCCGGACCGCTCCCGCGGCCGTGGCCGCGTCGGTCGCCGCGCAGCGGGCCATGGCCGCGGAGGCCTGGCCGTCCGGCGCGGTGGTCCGGGTGCGCATGGGCCTGCACACGGGGGAGGGGGCTCTGGCCGGGGACGGCTACGTGGGGATCGATCTGCATCGGGTGGCCCGCGTGGCCGCCGCCGGGCACGGGGGACAGGTCCTCGTGTCGGCCACCACGCGGGCCCTGGTCGACAAGGCCCTCCCCGACGGCGTGTGGCTGCGCGATCTGGGCCCTCACCGGCTGAAGGACCTCCCCGACCCCGAGAACCTGTTCCAGCTGGTCATCCCGGCCCTCCCCGCGGACTTCCCGCCGCTCCGCACGCTCGACGCCCGGCCCAACAACCTCCCGGTGCAGCTCACCGGGTTCATCGGGCGGGACCGGGAGGTCGCCGAACTGAAGGGGCTCCTCCGCCAGGCCCGGCTGGTCACGCTCACCGGGCCGGGAGGCACCGGCAAGACCCGCCTGTCCCTGCGGGTCGCCGCCGAGCTGCTGCCGGACTTCGCCGACGGCGTCTGGTTCGTGCCCCTCGACACGATCACCGACCCGGCCCTGGTGGCCCCCACGATCGCGAACGCCCTCAGCGTGGAGGAGGGCGAGACCCCCACCGACGAGCTCCTGGCCCGGCACCTGTCCAACCGGGAGCTGCTGCTGGTGCTGGACAACTTCGAGCAGGTGATGGGGGCGGGCCCCCTCGTCCCCCGGCTGCTCGTCGCGGCCCCCAAGCTGAGGGTGGTGGTGACCAGCCGCGAGGTGCTCCACGTGAGCGGCGAGCACGAGTTCCCGGTCCCCCCGCTCTCCCTGCCCGATCCCGACCATCTCCCGTCCGCCGAGGCCCTGTCCCAGTACGACGCGGTGGCCCTGTTCATCCAGCGGGCCCGAGCGGTGAACGCGTCGTTCGGGGTCACCGACCAGAACGCCCCGGCGGTGGCCGAGATCTGCACGCGCCTGGACGGGCTGCCCCTGGCCATAGAGCTCGCCGCGGCCCGCCTCAAGCTGTTCCCTCCCGACGCGCTCCTGGCCCGGCTGGAGAGCAGCCTGAGGTTCCTCCGGGGAGGAGCCCGGGACCTCCCCACCAGGCAGCAGACCCTCCGCGACGCGATCGCCTGGAGCCACGACCTGCTGGACCCGGCGGAGCGGACCCTGTTCCGCCGGCTGTCGATCTTCATGGGGGGATGGTCCCTGGCCGCCGCCGAGGCGGTGGTGGCCGAGGACGACGCCGGCGACCTCGACGTGGTGGACGGGCTCGCCTCCCTGGTGGACAAGAGCCTGGTCCGCCAGCGCCAGATGGACGACGGTGATCTCCGGTTCCGGATGCTCGAGACGATCCGGGAGTTCTCCCGGGAGCGTCTCGTCGAGAGCGGCGAGGAGGAGGAGATCGCCGGCCGCCACGAGGCCCACTTCCTGGCCCTGGCCCAGGAGGCCGGTGCCCAGCTCGCCGGCTCGGGCCAGGTGGCGGCCCTGGACCGGCTGGCCCGCGAGCACCACAACCTGAGGACGGCGTTCAACCACGCGATGGAGGGCGGCGACGTCGAGGCCGCTCTCCGGGCGGCCGGGGCGATCTGGCGGTACCTGCAGGTCCGGGGCCACCTGGGGGAAGGCCGGGGGTGGCTGGTCGCCCTCCTGGAACGCCCCGAGGCGGAGGGCCGAACGCTCGGCCGGGCCCTGGCCCTGAACGGGCTCGGCGGCCTGTGCTACTGGCAGACCGACTACGACGCGGCCGGCCGGTGCTACGAGGAGGCGCTCTCGATCGCCAGGGAGATCGGCGACCGGCGCCTGGTCGCCGAGGTCCTGTACAGCCTCACCTACATCGAGCGCATCCGGGGGGACGTGGCGAAGGCGCAGGGCTACGCCCGGGAGGTGCTGGGCATCTTCGAGGAGCTCGGGGACCGGAGCGGAGCCGCCTACGCCAAGGTGGTGCTGTCGGGCACGTCGCTCTACGAGGTGGACCTGGAGGCCGCCCGGGAGCTGGCCGACGAGGCCCTCCCCGTGTTCCTCGATTCGGGGGACGCGTTCGGGGTCGGCCAGATCGTCCACCTCAAGGCCTGCATCAGCCGCGAGCAGGGCCGCCACGAGGAGTCCCTGGAGGAGGAGCGGGAGGCGCTGGCCCGGCTCCGCGAGATCGGGGACATCTCCGGGCAGGCCATGGTCCTCGGCGGCATCGCGGCCACGCTGGTCAAGGCGGGCCGGGTGGAGGAGGGCCTCCGCGTGGCCCGGGCGGCGGTGCGGGCCGAGGAGGAGGTCGGCGGCCGGGCCCCGATCCTGCTCAGGGGCTTCGAGGACGCCCGCGACCTGGCCCGGACGGCCGGGATCGAGGAGGACGCGATCGAGCGGGCGTTCGCCGGCGGAGCGGAGCTGGGCCTGGAGGACGCGGTCCGGGAGCAGCTCGATGCCGGCGAGCCCGCCGCGGCCGGGTGACCGCCGGCGCCGCGGCGTCAGGCCTCGGGCGCCGGGGACCCCGCGGCCGGCTCGCGGCGCGAGGTGTAGCGGATCAGCCGGGCCGTGACCACGGCCAGCACGATCAGGACCAGGCCGGCCAGCAGGAGGACCAGGGGAGCCCCCAGCGTGTCCGATGCCCGCCCGAGCAGCCAGGTCACGTAGACGAAGAGCCCGCCGGCGCCGAACCCCATGGCCACGGTCTCTCGTGCCAGAACGCCGAAGCCCATCAGGGCGGCCGCCGTCACGGCGCCCAGCCAGGCGAGGCCGCCATCCCCGCCGAAGGAGGGGCCGATCAGGGCGGCCAGGGCGCCCAGGCCGACGCCGGGCCGCCGCGGCTTCACCACCCCCACCGCGGAGAGCGCGATCCAGGCCCCCCCGAGCGCCCAGAGCGCGAGGGCGTGCGCCGTGCTCGACTCGCGGTCCTGGAGGGCCAGCGCGGTCTCGAGGGTCGCGGCCAGCCCGGTCAGCAGGGCGAGCTGGAGGAGTGCCCTCGGATGGAGGAGGTAGAGGAGCCCGGCGTACGCC
>JACQTL010000266.1 GCA_016210805.1 Actinomycetota bacterium
CCTCGGGTCGAATCTATAGCGCCGGGGCGCGGGGTTCCAGACCCGCCGGTACACTGCCCCGGACCCGAGAGGGAGGGGCGAGTGGCGTACCGGAGGATCGTGGTGGGGACCGACGGCTCGTCCACGGCGCGGATCGCCGAGCGCGCCGCCGCCCGGCTCGCCGCGCTGGCCGGGGCGGAGCTCCTGGTGGTCACGGCCTACGAGCCCGAGACCACCCCGGCCTCCCGGGCCGAGGAGGTCGTGGCGGCGGCCGCCGACCGGGCCCGGGAGGCGGGCCTCGAGGCGCGGGCCGAGGCCCGGGCCGGTGACCCCTCCGACGCGATCATGGAGTTCGCCGACATGAACGCGGCCGACCTCATCGTGGTCGGGAACGTGGGCATGGGCCAGGCCCGCCGGTTCCGCCTGGGCGGCGTCCCCGACCGGATATCGCACTACTCGCCCTGCGACCTGCTCATCGTGCAGACCGCGGCGGAGGGGGCCGCGGACCGCGAGCCCGCCTCGTACGGTCGGATCCTCATCGCCACCGACGGCTCCGCCACCGCCGACGAGGCCTCCCGGCGGGGCTCGGCGCTGGCCTCGCTGGTCGGCGCCCGCGTGGACCTCGTCTTCGTGGGCGATCCCCTGGTCGGCCAGGTGGTGATGAGCGAGACCACCGACCGGCTGGGGCTCCCCGACCCGGTCGCCTTCGTCCGGCAGGGCGACCCGTCGCGGGAGATCTGCGCGGTGGCCGAGCGGGAGGGCCACGACCTGGTGGTGGTGGGGAACAGGGGCATGGCCGGGGCCCGCCGGTACGTCCTCGACTCCGTCCCGAACCGGGTGTCCCACCGGGCCCGGTGCGACGTCCTGATCGCCAAGACCGTGGGCCGCTCGATCGAGGAGCTGGGGCCGGGCGAGGGGGGCGTGGTGCTCGCCGCCGGCAGGCGGGTCGCCGCCTACCGCGGCGAGGACGGGTCGCTGCACGCGCTCTCGAGCCGGTGCACTCACATGGGGTGCACGGTCGGCTGGAACGACGCCGAGCGGACGTGGGACTGCCCGTGCCACGGCTCGAAGTACGACCGGGACGGCCACGTCGTCCGGGGCCCCGCCGAGAAGGACCTCTCGCCGGTGGCGCTCGACGAGGCCTGATCGGGCCCGGATCGAGCCCGGCGCCCGCCCCCCCACACCCGAGGTGTGGGGGGCATGCCCGAGGGGAACTAGTCATTTCGAGCTATCCCCGTGCCAGGGAGGGTGTGAGATGAGACGTTCCTGGGGCGCCGTGCTGGCCCTCGCGCTCGTGCTGTCCTTCCCCACCGCGGCGGTGGGGCACCACGTCGAGCTCCCCCCGGAGGTGGAGGAGGGCCTCCCCACCCTCCCCGACGGGACCACGGCGCAGCCGGCCGGGAGCGACGCCGACGTCCACTCCGAGAACATGATCCTGGTCGCCAACCACGACGACGGTGGCACCTACCGGCAGGGCTCGGACCTGGCGTTCTGGCGGAACCTGGCCATCGCCGGGAACTTCTCGGGCTTCCGCGTCTACGACATCGCGAACCCCGCCCGACCGATCCAGCGCGGCAAGTTCACCTGCCCCGGCGGGCAGGGCGACGTTTCAATCTGGAAGACGCTCGTCTTCATGTCGGTGGACTCCCCCCGGACCTCGGGTGAGGACTGCTCCACCGCGAACGGCGCCTCGACGGCCCAGACCACCTCCGGCGCCGCGTGGGAGGGGATCCGCGTGGTCTCGATCGCCGACCCCTCGAACCCCGTGCAGGTCGCCGCGGTGGACACCGACTGCGGCTCGCACACCCACACGCTCGTCCCCGACCCCGGGAGGGACCGGGTCCTGATCTACGTGCTGTCCTACCCCCTGGGCGGGCAGTCCACGGAGTGCAACGCGCTCACCCACCGGAAGATCTCGGTGGTCGAGGTGCCCCTGTCTGACCCGGCCTCGGCGAGCGTGATCTCGACCCCCGGGGTGTCCCCGGCGGTCGG
This sequence comes from Actinomycetota bacterium, assembly GCA_016210805.1. GTDB lineage: Bacteria > Actinomycetota > UBA4738 > UBA4738 > JACQTL01. Next base: position 1,972 of record JACQTL010000266.1, read on the forward strand.
ATGCCACGACGTGACGGTGTTCACCTCGCGGAAGCTGGCCGCGGCGGCGTGCATCACCGAGTCCCAGATCTGGGACATCAGCGACCCGGCGAACCCGGCGATCCTCGCCCACATCGTCAACCCGGCCATCAACATCCACCACTCGTCCACGTTCTCGTGGGACGGCGGCACGCTGGTGATCGGCGACGAGCTGGGCGGCGCGGCGGTCACCCCGGGCTGCGCCGACGGCCACGAGCACCTGCCCATCGGCGCCCTGTGGTTCTACGACGTCTCGAACCCGGCCTCGCCGGCGCTCGTGTCCAGCTGGAGGATCCCGCAGGAGGAGGTCTCGGCCTTCTGCACGGCGCACAACTTCAACGTGGTGCCCATGAAGAGCGACCGCGACGTGCTGGTCTCGGCCTGGTACAACGGCGGGACCACGGTGATCGACTTCACCGACCCGGCCAACGTGGTCCAGCTCGGCCACTACATCGCCAAGGAGCCCAAGATCGCGGCGAACTGGTCCTCGTACTGGTACCGCGGGTTCATCTTCGTGAACAACTACGACGAGGACGTGAACTCGATCTCCGGCCAGAGCCGTGGGTTCGACGTCCTGGCCATCTCCGACAAGGAGCTGAAGAAGGACAGCATCAAGCTGAACCGCCTCAATCCGCAGACCATGGAGCCCTTCCGGCCGTAGGGCCAGAGGACTCCTCGGGTCTGGCCGCCCGCAGACGACCCAGGAGGTGCCCGATGCAAAGAGGCGTGGCCCGCTCGGCGATCGTGCTCGCCGCGCTGACGGCGATGCTCGCCGTCCCCCCCGCGGCCGCCCAGGTGGTGGATACGAGCATCGCGGCCCGGATCGTGGTCATCGAGCCTCCGGTCTCCGAGGAGACGTACCCCGCGGTCGACTACGGGAGGAAGTCCGGCCCGAAGGACGACCGGTTCGCCACGACGAGCTGGCGCGTCGTCGAGGAGACCGGGAACTGCTGCGAGAACTACCTGACCTCGACCTCCGACGGGCGCCTGCTCGACTTCGGGGGCCGGTTCGTCAACTACTCGGACGACCGCGGCCTCACCTGGCGGTCCGTGCGGCCCCTCACCCCGCTGGCCAACGGCGAGGGAGCCATCGTCGCCGCCCCGGGGGGCGACGTGCTCGGCGTGGAGTGGGACCCCTACTCGGGCGACCACCTCCAGTCCTACAAGTTCGAGGCGGACACCGGCCAGTGGCTGTACACCGAGATGCCCCTCCACCAGCCGTTCTACGATCGGGAATGGATCTCCGTGGTCCCCGGCCCGGTGACCATCGACGGGGAGACCCACGAGTACGTCTCGTTCGTGAAGGGTGGGTTCCCGTGGAAGGAGCCCTGGTTCTACAGCACGGACGGGCTGAACTACCAGGCCATCACGAGCAAGGACGCCGAGACCGTGCTGTCCGGCGCGGCCGTCGAGGGCCCCCTGCCCACGGCCTCCGACCCGTTGCTCGACTGGGCCCAGCCCAACACCAACGGTGAGATGGCGGCCCTGGGAGGCAGCGGCCTCCTGGCCGGTCCCGATCTCCTGAACCGCTGGTACGTGTACCAGGGCGAGCGGGACGAGTGGTCCACGTTCACGTTCCCCGACGGGACCAGCCCCGAGGGGATCTTCCAGGCCGACTCGGCGGGCCGGATCCACAACGTCGTCTCCAGGGACAACGGGGCGAGCTTCGACTACCGGATCTCGTCAGACGGGGGGGCGACCTGGAAGGTGACCCCCGTGGAGCTCCCCGACAACCACGCGATCGAGGAGATCGACTTCCGGGCCAACCTGGCCGCCGGGATCGGCGCCGTGGCCATGCGGGCCTCGGACTTCGTGAACGACACCGACCAGGACCTGGTGTACAAGTTCGACATCACCGGTCCCGGGGCGCGCCTCGTCCGTCTCCACGAGGTCGGGCTGGGCGACGTGAACTCCACCGGCGGGTTCGGCAACGACGTCCGGATGGACTTCCAGTCGGTGACGGTCTTCTCCGACGGCAGGGTGGCCGTGACGTTCCTGGACTCCACCACCACGATGCATCACCCGGTCCACGGGACCGAGGGGCCGGCTCCGGCCATCGCCGTCGAGCTGGGCACGGCGCTCGGCAAGAGGATCCCCGTGGAGGAGGAGGTCCCACCCGTCATGGGCGAGCCCATCCTGGCCACGACGTGGGACCAGGACGCCGAGGGCTGGACCTCCGGGGGCACCGGCCTCTGGCTCCGCGGCTCGCCGGGGACCAAGGACGGCTCCGACGACCCGAGCACGGCGAGCTTCGGGCTGGAGGGAGCGCAGTACGCCGACAACCTGAACGCCACGCTGACCTCGCCGGCCATACCCACCGATCCCGGCCAGGCCGTGCTCGAGTTCTGGATGAAGCACGACCTCGAGGACGGCTTCGACTTCCTGTGGGTCGAGTGGAGCGCGACCGGCGACAGCTGGATCCCCCTCGCCCAGGTCACCGGGCAGAACGGGGGCTACCCCGCGTGGACGAAGCTGACGCTGGGCTTCGACTCGCCCGGAGGTGCCGTGTTCGTCCGCTTCCGGTTCACCAGCGACCTCCTGTGCTCGGGCATCGATCCGGCCTGCGGGCAGCTCTGGCAGGGCGCCCGCGTGGACGAGGTGGTGGTCGGGAAGCAGGCCGCCACGACGACCAGCGGGGGTAGCCGCCGGCAGAGGTAGCTACTTCCACTGGCGGGCTCGATTTCACTTCCGCCTCCCGCGGAGCGTAGGATTCCCGGCCGGAGGCGGAACCTGGACCGATCGAGGGGCTTTCGCGCCCGCGTGCGCCCGTCGCTCTTGGTCGTCGCCCTGGCCTCGAGCCTCGTCCTCCTCCCCGCTCCCCCCGCGTCGGCCCAGCCCCAGGCCGCCGGGCGCATCCCCGACGGGATGGACGACTTCATCCGGAACTGCCAGCCGGGGGCCGGGACCACCGACGGGCCCCTGGCCATGGACGTGGTGGGCGCCGACGACCTCGGCGTCGAGGACGGGGTCCGGCGCTTGCGGATCTTCACCCGCGAGGACGTCGCCGCGTTCTTCGCGGGGAACCCCGAGAGCGCCGCGTTCGTCGTCTCCATCCTGACCGGCGCCGGCGAGCGGTTCGACCTGATCCGCGAGATCCATCAGGGCCGGCCCCGGACCGGGGTCTTCCAGGACGGCCAGGAGGTCCCGGGAACGAGGCTGCGGGCCACCCTCGGCCTGGCCCAGGTCGACTTCAGGGTCACCGGCCTGCCGCCCCTCGGCGAGGGCGCGACGTGGGGCGTGACCGCGTTCGTGATCACCGGCCAGGGCACGAACCAGGAGTTCCTGTGCGACCGGGCCGGGGTGGGCGACGACGGCCTGCCCACGGAGCCCCTCTCGGTCGGGGAGGAGACAGAGCCGCCACCGGACGAGACCGTGAGCCCCGCGCCTCCGCCCGACGAGACGGAGAGCCCGGCACCCCCTCCCGACGAGACCGAGAGCCCGCCGCCGCCGGTCACGGCGGCTCCCACCGAGACGGTGGCCTCGGGGGACGAGGAGCCCGGCGGCGGGCTCACGTGGCCCTGGTGGCTGGGGTTCACTTTCCTCCTTCTGTTCCTGCTCGCGACCCTCCTCGGGCTGGTCGGCACGAGCCCGAGGTACGCGGACACGCTGGAGCGGCTGTTCGGGAACCCGCCGCCTGCTGGCGATACAGCGTTCCCGACGCTCCCCCCCGTGCCGGACGAGCCCCAGGAGCCAGACGAGGACCCCTGCGCCGACCTCCGCCGGAGGTGCGAGGAGGCCCGCCGGGCCGCCGAGGAGGCCGCCGAGCGGGCCCGGAAGGCCAGGGAGCGGGCCGAGGCCGCCCGGAAGGCGTGCGACGACGCGAAGGCGGCCAGGGAGCGGGCCGAGGCCGAGGCCGCCGAGGCGGCCAGCGAGCCGGACGAGGGCGACGACTGGATCGAGGGTGGCGGGCGGCGGATCACCGGCCGCGACCTGGGGCTGAAGCGCGAGGCCTCCAAGGCCGCCTGGGAGAGCTACAAGCGCGGCGAGATCAGCGCGCAGGAGCTCGAGGCGGAGTGGAGGAGGCTGGGAGAGGAGGACGCCCTGGAGGAGCTCCGCCGCCGCGACCGGGAGGAGCGGGAGCGGAGGCAAGCCGAGGCCGAGAGGGCGGCCGAGGACGCCCGGTCGGCCGAGGGCAAGGCCTGCGACGAGGCGGAGAGCGCCGAGCGGGATGCCGACGCCGAGGAGGCCGCGGCGAAGGAGGCGGAGGAGGAGGCCGACCGGGCCTGCGCCGAGGCCGACGAGTGCGAGGAGCTCCGGCGCACCGAGGC